>DALZBD010000030.1:0-15310 GCA_031977515.1 Bacteroides sp.
ACCTATATATACGATCAGCGTCTGACAGTAGGAGCTGATTATACCTTACAAAAGTGGGGTGAAGTAAAAATGAATAATGAAGAGAATGTGCTATGCGATCATTCTAAGATCTCCATAGGAGCGGAGTATCGTCCGAGCCTGTTGGGTAATAACTATTTCTCGCATGTGCGTTACCGGGTGGGAGCTTATTATTCCGACCCTTATTATAAAATAGATGGGAAGAGAGCTACCCGGGAATATGGAGTGAGTGCCGGATTTGGGTTGCCTGTTCCACGGACACGTTCGGTATTCAGCGTTTCCGCACAATACGTAAGAGTAGACGGCAGAGGTGCCGGTCTGGTAAATGAAAATTATATGAAAGTGAATCTCGGACTTACCTTCAACGAACGTTGGTTCTTCAAGCGGAAGGTAAACTAAACCGGGTGGAGTGATATTATGTTTAAAGTGATTATATAACTACTAAAATTTAGATACGATGAAGATTAAGACACTTGTGGTTGGATTGCTGCTTCTTATCGGAGTAGCCAGTGCTTCGGCACAAACTGACAGTATTTGCATTTCGAACAGTAGCGTATCCCATGAAGCTGTGAGAGCCGGAAACTTCAAGGATGCTTATCTCCCCTGGAGAGTAGTACTTGATAATTGCCCGCTTCTTCGCTTCTATACATTTGCTGACGGTTTCAGAATACTTAAATCGTTCCTGGATGAGGATGATAAAGCGAATAACAGAGCACGTACTTCTGCGGACTATCAGAAGTATTTTGATGAATTGATGGAAGTGCATGATCTGCGATTGAAATATATTCCGGAATTCCAGAAAACAGTGAAGAATGTACCTTCGGTAGAGGCTTCTCTTGGAGTGAAAGCGATAGACTATATCAGCTATGCTCCTTCAGCGTCTATGGATGTGGATAAGGCTTATGCATGGCTAAGCGAATCGGCTAATGCCGTAAAAGGACAGTCTTCTGCCCCTGTCATTCACTATTTCCTGGAAATGTCTATGAACAAACTGAGAAAAGATGAATCTCATAAGGAACAATTCATACAGGATTATCTGAATGCGACTCAGTATGTGGACGAAGCCATTGAAAATGCGAAAGATGGTGCGAAAGATCAACTCCAGAATGTGAAAGATAATCTGGTAGCTTTGTTTATCAACAGTGGTGCTGCCGATTGCGAATCTTTGCAGGAGATCTATGCCGATAAAGTAGAAGAGAACAAGAACGATCTGGAATACCTGAAAAAGGTGATCGATATCATGAAAATGATGAAGTGTACCGAACAGGAAGCGTATTTCCAGGCTTCTTACTATGTATATCAGATCGAACCGACTACCGATGCGGCAGCAGGTTGTGCATATATGGCATTTAAGAAAGGCGATATCGACGGTGCAGTGAAATTCTTCGATGAGTCTATCAACCTGGAAACAGACAATGTAAAGAAAGCGGAGAAAGCGTATGCTGCCGCTGCTGTGCTGACTTCTGCAAAGAAACTTTCTCAGGCAAGAAGTTATTGCCAGAAGGCGATCAGCTACAACGAAAGCTACGGACCTCCTTATATCCTGATCGCTCAGCTGTATGCGACCAGTCCTAACTGGAGCGACGAGTCGGCGTTGAATAAATGTACGTATTTCCTGGTGATTGATAAGTTGCAAAGAGCAAGATCTGTAGACCCGGAAGTAGCGGAGGAGGCCAATCGTCTGATCGGAACGTACTCTCGCTATACTCCATCTGCACAGGATCTGTTCATGTTGGGTTACAAAGCCGGTGACCGTATCACAATCGGTGGATGGATCGGTGAGGCAACTACCATCCGTTAATATGGCATTCTTTAAGTTTAAAAAAGCATCACCATATTCTATAGGCATAATGATCACCTCTTGCGGGGTGATCATTATGCTTCTTTTATTTAATAACTGCAAAGGGGGAAATAAAGCTTTGGGTGAAGCCATTGTAGAACGGGACTCTTTGCCCAGTATGGTCACTCTTGGGGCTACCAATCTGGTATCTGACTCCGGAGTTACCCGTTACCGCATTGAGACAGAAGAATGGGAGATCTACGATAAGAAAAAACCACCCTATTGGGCTTTTGAAAAAGGAGTATATCTTGAAAAATTCGATTCGGTATTCAATATAGAGGCAAGTATCAAAGCCGATACAGCCTATTACTATATGGATGACAAACTCTGGAAGCTGGTCAGCAATGTGGATATTGAGAATATGAAAGGAGAACGTTTTGAGACAGATCTTCTTTATTGGAATGAGGCTACGGAAAAGGTCTACTCCGACGAATTTGTACGGATCACTCAGCCCGACAGGATCATTACCGGGTATGGATTTGAATCCAATCAGCAATTGACCAATTACAGAATACTCAATGTGCAGGGAATTTTCTATGTGGAAGATGAAGCTATGGCGGTGAAAAATGATTCTCTGGCCGTTGATAGCACACAGGAAACACGTATTACTCCTTCTGTGAATAGTACGTTGCCTATGTCCTCTCCTGAACCTGTTGAAGCCACCGAACCGGCAGATACTTTATCAGTACCATGAATATAATTGTTTATATACTGATTGCTATGGCTTTCTCTGCTTTCTTCTCCGGAACTGAGATTGCCTTTATTTCCGTAGATAAACTACGTATGGAGATGGAACGTAAGAGTGGGATTATTTCCCGCATCCTTGCGTTGTTCTTCCGGCATCCCAACAACTTTATCTCTACCATGTTGGTGGGAAACAACATTGCGCTCGTGATCTATGGTATCCTGATGGCGCAGTTGATAGAGGTCAACTTCCTTTCCAATTTTATATCCAACCATTTTTTGATGGTGTTGGTACAAACCATTATTTCTACTCTCATTATTCTGGTTACGGGAGAGTTCCTTCCTAAAACCTTGTTCAAGATAAATCCGAATCTGATCCTCCGGATCTTCGCCGTACCTCTTTTCTTTTTCTATATTATTCTATATCCTGTATCCTGGATCGCTTCCGGTCTTTCGTCTGTCGTTTTGTGGATATTTGGAGTGAAGGTCAATAAGGATGCATCTGCCAAAGCCTTTGGTAAGGTGGATCTGGACTATTTTGTGCAGACGGGTATCAGCAATGCCCAGAATCAGGAAGAACTGGATACGGAAGTGAAGATTTTCCAGAATGCCCTGGACTTTTCCAATGTGAAGATACGGGACTGTGTTGTTCCGCGTACAGAGGTTGTGGCAGTGGATCGTTCTACGACATTGGAAGAGTTGAAGAATAGATTTGTGGAGTCGGGTATATCCAAGATCATTGTTTTTGATGGAAATATAGATAATATCATAGGTTACATTCATTCTTCGGAAATGTTTCGGGCTCCGGCAGACTGGCTGGATCATATCAAAGAAATATCGATCGTGCCGGAAACAATGGCTGCACCCAAGCTGATGAAGTCCCTGTTGCAACAAAAACGCTCTATTGCAGTGGTTGTAGATGAATTTGGAGGAACAGCCGGAATTGTAACACTGGAGGATTTGGTAGAAGAAATATTCGGAGATATTGAAGACGAACATGATAATTCTTCTCATATCTGTAAACATATAGGTGAAGATGAGTATATTCTTTCCGGCCGTCTGGAAATAGAGAAAGTGAATGAACTGTTTGGTCTGGAATTGCCGGAGTCGGATGATTATATGACAATCGGCGGCCTTATTCTGCATCAATACCAGAGCTTTCCCAAATTGCATGAGATGGTTGCAGTAGGAAAATATCATTTCAAGATCATTCGGGTGACTGCTACGAAGATCGAACTGGTCAGGCTGACGGTAGTTCATTGATATACCCCCATCGTGACAGATATTATATCTGTCCGGCGATTATCCTGACCTGGGAGAAAGACACACTATACATCTTTTTACTGACCGAAAATAACACATACCACAGGAGCAAGTGAAACTTTAGCAGCCCATCGGGAATAATTTTTTGTCTAATAAATAGATGCATATTAGCATTTTTTGTATCTTCGTGCGCTAAAATGGACCATAGAAGGAAATAATAAACAAATAAAACATACTAATTAAAATGGCAACGTTACAAAAGATCAGATCGAAAGGACCTTTATTACTTATTGTAATCGGTTTTGCATTGTTCGCATTCATTGCTTCCGATGCATGGCGGATATTCCAGCCCCAGATGTCAAGAGAGGTCGGAGAAGTGAATGGAAAGTCCATCTCTATAGAAGAATATCAGGACCTTATTGAAGAATATACTGATGTTGTAAAGCTGACTTCCGGTCTGACTACCCTGACAGAGGAGCAAAATAATCAAATCAAAGATGAGGCCTGGCGCAATTATATCAACAACAGACTGATCGAAGACGAAGCGAAGAAGATAGGACTGTCGGTATCTAAAGAAGAAATACAGGCTATTATCAGTGAAGGATCACATCCTTTGTTGATGCAGACACCTTTTTACAATCCGCAGACAGGTACTTTTGATCAGGATGGATTGAAAAAAATGTTGGCAGATTATGCAAGACTTGTCAATGCCGGTGTGAATAGTCCGGAGGTGGAATATTACGGTATGATGGCACGTTACTGGAATTTTATTGAGAAAAACCTGATCCAGACCCGTCTGGCTGAAAAATACCAGGCACTGATCTCTCAGTCATTAGGCTCAAATCCGGTAGAGGCACAAGTGGCTTTCGATGGAAGAGTGACTCAGTCTGATGTATTGCTGGCTGCAATTCCTTATACAAGTGTACCCGACTCTTTGATCCGTTTGAAAGAATCCGAACTGAAAAGTCTGTATAATAAGAAAAAAGAGCAGTTCCGCAGATATGCCGAAACACGTAATGTGAAGTATGTGGATGTACAGGTGACTGCAAGTGAAGAAGATCGTGCCGCGCTACAGAATGAAATGGTAGAGTATACGGAACAACTGAATAATACAAATACCGATTATACGAACTTTATCCGTTCTACGGCTTCTGAGTATCCTTATACCGACCTGTATTTCACACGCAATGCGTATCCTGCGGATGTAACCGCACGTATCGACTCAACTTCCGTAGGGGAAGTATATGGTCCTTATTACAATGTTGCGGACAATACATTCAATACATTTAAGATCATTGCCAAAGCTTCTGTTGCGGATTCTATCGAGGTACGTCAGTTCCAGGTGATAGAGGGAGACCTTACCCGCCAACAGGCAGTTGCGGACAGCGTAGTTGCCGCGTTGAAAGCAGGAGCGGATTTTGCAGAGATGGCACAAAACTACGGTCAGACAGGAGAGTCTAACTGGATCTCTTCTGCAAACTATGAAGGTGCTCAGTTGAGTGGCGACGATGTGAAGTTTATCAATATGTTGAACTCTCTCAGTCCACGTGAGATCGGAACTCTTTCTTTTGTACAGGGACCGGTGGTGATACAGGTTCTGAATAAGAAAAACAATGAGGAAAAATACAAAGTGGCTGTGATCAAACGTACGGTTGAGTATAGTAAAGCTACATACGATCGTATGTATAATGAATTCAGTCAGTTCATTGCTGCCAACCCGACTATCGATAAGTTGACGGAAAATGCTGAGGAATCCGGTTACAGGCTGTTGGAAAGAAATGATCTGTATAGTTCGGAGCATATGATCGGAGGAGTAAGAGGAACCAAGGATGCTTTGCGTTGGGTGTTCAATGCCAAGACGGGTGAGGTTTCTAATCTCTATGAAGCAGGTGAGTCCAATGACAGATTGTTTGTGGTAGCTTTGGCTGGTGTCAATAAGGAAGGATATACTCCGCTGTCTGAAGTACAACAACAGTTACAGGCCGAACTTATCCGCGATAAGAAAGCAGAAAAGATCATTGCCGATATGAAGGCTGCCGGGCTCTCTACATTCGAGCAATATAAAAATATGGAAAATGCCGTAAGCGATTCGATCCGGATGGTGACATTCTCTGCTCCTGCGTATGTTTCCGTATTGCGTAGCAGTGAACCTCTGGTAGGTGCATATGCTTCTGGGGCGGAACTCAATCAATTGAGTCAGCCTCTTCAGGGCAATGCTGGAGTCATGGTATTGCAGGTATACGGCAAAGAAAACCTGAACGATAGCTTTGAAGTAGATTCTGAAAAACAGAACCTGGCAGATATGCAGAAACGTATGGTCAGCCGTTACATCAATGACCTTTACCTGAAGGGAAAAGTGAAAGACAATCGTTACCTGTTCTTCTGATCTTTAACAGGTAAGATACAAATAACCTCAGAAGGCCATCCGGTATCGGGTGGCCTTCTCTGTTAAGTTTTGTTGATAGGGCTGTCCATATCGACTTAAATTCATTATATTTGTAGAATATAGGATACGCCTCAGCATAAAATTGCAAACAGGTATGCATTGTCTGCTTTCGGCTTTCACTATATTTGTAGAATATAGGATACGCCTTGGACAAATCTCCAAACAAGTTTGAGTTTTGCCACTCAGCTTTCACTATATTTGTAGAATAGTAGAATATAGGATGCGCTTTCTTTAGACATAAGAACATACGAACAAAAGAAATTCAGCTTCCGTAAATAATTTATATACTAAATATCTGTTCTTTTGTTCTTATGTCTGAAAAAAGTCCGGTTTTCACTATATTTGCATAAATAATAAACGATAGTATAGCTCCAATGTCCAGAATTCCGCTGTTAGGTACTACTTTAACTGAACTGAAAGAGATCACCCGTGAACTGGGTATGCCGGGTTTTACAGCCGGGCAGATCGCTTCCTGGCTCTATGATAAGAAGGTAGGCTCTGTTGCAGAGATGACCAATCTATCCTTGAAGCACCGGGAGTTGCTGGGCAGCAGGTATGAGATCGGTCTTTCCGCACCGGTGGAGGCTATGCGTTCGTCGGATGGCACGATCAAGTATCTTTATCAGACTTCGGAGGGACATTTTGTGGAGTCTGTCTATATACCGGACGGTGAGCGGGCTACTGTATGTGTATCCTGTCAGGTAGGGTGTAAGATGAACTGCCGTTTCTGTATGACCGGAAAACAGGGTTTTCAGGCCCATCTGACCGCTGCACAGATCCTCAACCAGATCCAGTCTCTTCCGGAACGTGACTCATTGACCAATGTGGTGATGATGGGAATGGGAGAACCGTTGGACAATCTGGATGAGGTATTGAAGGCTCTTGAGGTTCTGACTTCCTCGTATGGTTACGGATGGAGTCCCAAGCGTATTACCGTTTCTACGGTCGGGTTGCGTAAAGGCCTGGCACGGTTTCTGGAAGAATCGGATTGCCACCTGGCCATCAGTCTTCATTCGCCCGTATCTGCTCTGCGTAGCTCTCTGATGCCTGCGGAAAAAGCATATCCTGTAGCGGAAATGACCGAGCTGTTAAAAAAGTATGATTTCAGCAAGCAGCGGAGACTTTCGTTTGAATATATTATTTTTAAAGGGGTCAATGACTCATTGACTTATGCTAAAGAATTGGTCCGCTTGCTGCGTGGGCTGGATTGCCGGGTCAATCTGATCCGTTTTCATGCCATTCCCGGTGTGGATCTTGAAGGAGCCGGACCGGAGACAATGACGCAGTTCAGAGATTATCTGACCTCGCATGGAGTATTCACTACAATACGTGCCTCCAGAGGGGAAGATATCTTTGCGGCCTGTGGCATGCTTTCCACAGCGCAACAAAACAAACAAAATAGTTAAATCCTTAAAAACTGACAATATGAAACAGTTCCTGTCTTTTCTGACAATTGTTGTTGCTACGGTATTGATGACCTCCTGCGGCAACAACAGTGGTGTATTTACACCTACTTCCAGCGGTCGTGCGTATGAGATCATTGTAGTCGTAGAACCTGGTGTGTGGGAAAGACCTGCCGGTCGCGCCTTGTATGATGTACTGGACACAGATATGCCCGGATTGCCTCAGTCTGAGCGTTCATTTAAGATCATGTACACAGCTCCCCGTAACTTTGATGCTACGTTGAAGATGATACGTAATATCATTATTGTGGATATAAGGGATATCTATACAAAAGCAGGGTTTAAATATTCGAAGGATACCTATGCGGCTCCACAGATGATCCTGACTATCCAGGCACCTAATGAAGAGGAATTTGCAGCCTTTGTAGAAGAGAATACGCAGACGATTCTTGACTTTTTTACCCGTGCGGAGATGAATCGCCGTATTAGTGTTCTGTCCAAGAAACACAATGAGTACATCTCTACAAAAGTAGCCAGTATGTTTGATTGCAACATCTGGGTATCCACAGAATTGGTTAGCTACAAGCAGGGAGAAGACTTCTTCTGGGCTTCCACCAATACAGCGACAGGGGATCAGAATTTTGTGATCTACTCTTATCCGTATACCGATAAGGATACATTCACACCGGAATATATCATTCACAAACGGGACTCCGTCATGAAGGCCAATATCCCGGGAGCATTTGAAGGCTCGTATATGGGAACAGATTCCATCACAGTAGATACGCGTGTGTTGAATGTACATGGAGATTATACGATGGAGGCTCGCGGGCTCTGGCGTATGAGAGGCGGTGATTTTATGGGTGGACCGTTTGTGTCCCATACCCGTCTGGACCAGGCCAATCAACGCGTGATCACAGCAGAGATCTTTATTTATTCGCCGGATGGCCTGAAACGCAATCTGGTGCGTCAGATGGAAGCCAGTCTGTATACACTTCGTCTGCCCAATGAGAAAGGTGCCGAAGAGATACCGGTTGATCTCTCTGGGCAGGAGTAAAGAAATGAACACATTTAAAATGGAAAACAACAAAATAAAAATAGGAATTACTCAGGGAGATGTCAACGGAGTGGGTTACGAGGTGATACTGAAGACCTTCTCCGATCCTGCTATGCTGGAGTTATGTACTCCGGTGATATACGGCTCGCCTAAGGTAGCGGCCTACCACCTTAAATCTATGGATTTGGGTGCGGGTTTTTCTATCATCAACTCAGCTTCGGAAGCTCAGCCGAATAAATTGAGTGTGGTCAATTGTACCAACGATGAAGTGAAGGTTGAGTTTGGGAAAATGGATCCCGAAGTAGGAAAAGCCGCTTTCGACGGGTTGGAAAAGGCTGTGGAGGAGTACAAACAGAGAAAGATCGATGTTCTTGTCACAGCTCCTATCAACAAACATACGATCCGGTCGGAGGAGTTTCCTTTTCCCGGACACACCGAATACCTCGAGGAGCGTCTCGGAGAGGGAGGGAAATCACTGATGATCCTGGTAAAGGATGATCTGCGTATGGCTCTGGTTACAGGACATATACCATTGAGTGAGGTTCCTGCATCGATCACCAAAGAAGCTATTCAGGAGAAAATAAAGATATTTCATAGCTCTCTGAAGACAGACTTTGGTATAGGGAGCCCTCGCATCGCAGTGCTTTCCCTCAATCCTCACGCCGGGGATGAAGGGGTGCTGGGCAGGGAAGAACAGGATATTATTATTCCTGCTATTCAGGAAATGTCAGAGAAGGGAATCCTTTGTTACGGTCCTTATCCTTCCGATGGATTTATGGGGTCGGGCAATTATACTCATTTTGATGGTATCCTGGCTATGTATCACGATCAGGGACTTACCCCTTTCAAAGTATTGGCCATGGAAGATGGGGTGAATTTTACAGCCGGACTACCTGCAGTACGTACTTCACCTGCTCACGGTACCGCATACGACATCGCAGGGAAGGGAGTTGCGGAGGAGAATTCGTTCCGGCAGGCTGTATATCTGGCGATGGATATTTACCGCAACCGCCTGCGCGATCAGGAAGCACGGGTCAATCCGCTTCGCAAACAGTATTATGAGAAACGTGACGATAGCGACAAACTCAAGCTCGATACAGTAGAGGATGATATTTGAAAATAATCAGATAGTTTGCATGTTTTTATGACAAGATCGGAAATACAACAAGTAAAACTCAGATTTGGCATTATCGGAAACGCGGAAGCACTGCTTCGTGCGATAGATGTGGCTATCCAGGTGGCGCCAACCGATCTGTCTGTACTCATTACCGGAGAGAGTGGAGTGGGGAAGGAGAGTTTTCCCCAGATCATTCACCAATACAGTCGCCGCAAACACGGACAATATATTGCTGTCAACTGCGGTGCCATACCCGAAGGTACGATTGATTCGGAGTTGTTCGGCCATGAAAAAGGGGCTTTTACAGGAGCTATCGGAGAGCGTAAAGGATATTTCGGTGAAGCCAATGGAGGTACGATCTTCCTCGATGAGGTAGGTGAATTGCCCTTGTCTACACAGGCGCGTTTGCTGCGTGTGCTGGAGAGTGGCGAATTTATCAAGGTCGGCTCCTCAAAGGTCGAAAAGACAGATGTGCGTATCGTTGCCGCTACCAATGTAAACCTGATGCAGGCAATTTCCGACGGACGTTTCCGGGAGGATCTTTATTACCGTCTCAACACAGTACCCATTCAGGTACCCCCTTTGCGGGAAAGAGGAGAAGATGTACTTTTGTTGTTCCGTAAATTCGCATCCGATTTTGCGGAGAAATACCGTATGCCCTCCATACAATTGACAGAGGATGCCCGTCAGGTATTGCTGAACTATCCCTGGCCCGGAAATGTACGTCAGTTGAAAAACATTACCGAACAGATCTCTATCATAGAGACACAACGGGAGATCACTGCGGATATTTTACAGAATTATCTCCCCCAACAGACGCAGCAACGGTTGCCTGCCCTGATGGGGATGCGACCGGGAAAAGGCTTTGAAAGCGAGCGTGAGATCCTGTATCAGATCCTGTTTGATATGCGGCAGGATATGACAGAGTTGAAAAAGCTGGTGAATACCCTGATGACCGAACGTGCCGGAAGTATCACTTCCGGTGTACCTGCTCCGAATAATTTCTATACCTCACCTGCACCCGTTGTGCCGGCGGTGGCTCCGACGATCAATCTCCAGCCGGTCAAGGCTTCTGCTCCCGAAGAGGATATCCAGGATACGGAGGAGTATGTGGAAGAGACCTTGTCACTGGACGAAGTGGAAAAGGAGATGATGCGGAAGGCTCTTGAGAAGCACAACGGCAAACGTAAAGCGGCAGCTAAGGATCTGAATATCTCCGAGCGTACGCTTTATAGAAAAATAAAAGAATATGGATTGGATTAAAACAACGATAAAGTTTCTCTGCATTGCCTGTGTCGCAGTGGTGGTAGACTCCTGTACAGTATCTTATAAGTTCAATGGCTCTTCGATCAACTACGACCGGGTGAAGACCATTTCTATCGCGGACTTCCCCATGAAGTCGGACTATGTATACGCACCTCTGGCTACTCAGTTCAACGATGACCTGAAAGATATATTTGTGCGTCAGACCCGTCTGCAATTGGTGAACCGGGGTGGTGACCTGGATATCGAAGGAGAGATCACGGGGTATAATCAATACAACCAGGCTGTACAGGCAGATGGCTATTCTTCAGAGACCAAACTGACGATCACGGTGAATGTACGTTTTGTGAACAATACCAATCACGATGAGGATTTCGAACAGCAATTCTCTGCATTCCGTACCTACGACTCCAGACAGCTGCTGACCGATGTGCAGGATACGTATATCGCTGAGATGACCAAAGAGATAACCGAACAGATCTTTAATGCAACAGTAGCCAACTGGTAATGACCTCTTCCCAATTTTATCAGTGGGTCCGCCAGCCGGAAATGCTCGACAGGAATACCTTGTATGAGTTACGTACGTTGGTAGCTCGTTACCCCTATTTCCAGTCGGCCCGCCTGCTCTTACTCAAAAATCTCTTTCTACTCCATGAAGCCACTTTCGGGGAGGAACTTCGTAAGTCTATTCTGCACGTGGCAGACAGGCGTATGCTTTTCGAACTGGTAGAAGGGGATCGATTCCAGTTGCACAGGAAGCAACAGGCAGGAGAGATGACAGCTTTGTGGCAGACAGAGCCCACTATCGATCGTACACTGATGCTCATTGATGCTTTTCTGGCCAGTACGCCGGAAGAGAAAGAGCCCGTCATTGCTCTGGAATACAGCGGAGATTATACATCCTATTTGTTGCAGGAAGATAAAACAGAAGGAAATACCTCTCAGGAGGAGGTGCCTGCACTTCGTGGCCAATCCCTGATTGATGATTTTATATCCCGCATCGAAGAAGAACCTGCCGTTCGTCCGGAACCGGTTTTTTATGACGAGGAAGCCCAGTCTGCCGGAGACACGGAAGCAGAGGCAGAAGGGGAAGATGACAGCTATTTTACGGAGACTCTGGCCAAAATATACGTCCGGCAGAAGAGATATTCCAAGGCACTTGAAATTATTAAAAAATTAAGTTTGAAATATCCAAAAAAAAATGCTTACTTTGCAGACCAAATCAGATTTTTGGAGAAATTGATTATTAACACTAATTCAAAATAGCGAAAATGTATTTATTATTCCTTATTTTAACGCTAATTGCTGCTGTCATGATGTGTTTCATCGTGCTGATCCAGAATTCCAAAGGTGGTGGTCTGGCATCCAGCTTTGCATCATCCAATCAGATCATGGGAGTACGTAAGACTACAGATATTCTGGAAAAGGTAACCTGGGGATTGGCCGGATTCCTGGTGGTGATGAGTATTGCCATTGCTTATGTATTGCCACGCAACGTGATCGATGGAGGAGGAATTATCATGGAACAGGCTCAGCAGGAAGAGGCTACCAATCCTTATACGATCCCTCAGGGAACAGCTGCACCCACTCTGGATCTGACTAATCCTGCTCCTGCAGAAGGCGGTGAGGTCGTTGTAGAAGAATAAAAACCGATGTTCTATCGGAAAAAATAGGATCTGACATGGCTGTAGACTTCGTATCGAAGTTTGCAGCCATGTTTGTTTTTCATCGTTTCGTACAAACAAAAAATTAGATACATGAGTACCGACAAACTAACTCAAACCATGCGCGATTCTTCCGTGCTCAGGTGGACAGCTCTGTTACTGATAGCTTCCACGATGTTCTTTTCTTATATGTTCATTGATGTGTTGTCTCCTTTGCAGACGATGCTGGAAGAACAGCTTGGATGGTCTCCTTCCGTATACGGGACTTTTGCGGGTTCTGAATATTTTCTGAATGTATTTGTTGCTTTCCTGATCTTTGCCGGAATTATTCTGGATAAAATGGGAGTACGGTTTACTGCTCTTCTTTCAGCTGTAGTCATGTTGATCGGAGGGGGTATTAAGCTATATGCTATCAGTTCCTCTTTTGCAGAAGGAAATGCCCTGTATGATTTCTTTAATTCATTCTGGGTCTCTTTCCCGGCCACTGCCAAACTGGCTTGTGTAGGATTCGCCATTTTTGGTTGTGGGGTAGAAATGGCAGGTATTACCGTTTCCAAAGCCATCGTTAAATGGTTTACCGGAAAAGAGATGGCACTTGCTATGGGATTGGAAATGGCTATAGCCCGTCTGGGCGTATTTGCTGTGTTCCGTATGTCTCCCTGGGTGGCTTCCTGGGGCAGTGAAAGTGTGGTGCGACCGGTAGCGATCTGTTGTGGGTTGTTGTGTATCGGTTTGCTAACTTTCCTGATATATTTCTTCATGGATAGGAAACTGGATAGTCAATTAAAAGAGGGTACGGAACAGGATGATCCATTTAAGATAAGTGATTTGGGAATACTGTTTACAAGCAAAGCCTTTCTTATTATTGCTTTTTTGTGTGTCCTTTATTATTCGGCTATCTTCCCTTTCCAGAAATTTGCGACCAGTATGCTGGAAAATCGTTTAGGTCTTCCTACTGAGGATGCGAGTAAATTGTTCTCCTGGTTTCCGATTGGAGCTATGTTACTTACTCCGCTGTTGGGATGGTTTCTCGATCGTAAGGGTAAAGGAGCTACTATGCTTATTATAGGTTCTATTCTGGTTTTTGCCTGCCATTTGACTTTTGCTATTTATCCTTTACAGCCAAACAGCACAAGTAGTTTAATTATTGCATACATTGCCATTCTTATATTAGGGGTTTCTTTTTCTCTTGTCCCTGCAGCTTTATGGCCTTCAGTGCCTAAACTGGTAGAAAACCGTTATCTGGGTTCTGCATATAGTGTTATTTTCTGGATACAGAATATAGGTCTATGGGCTTTCCCCATGATTATAGGTACGGCATTGACTGTATCAAATCCTGATGTGGCAATTACGGGACATTATGATTATACACTGCCTATGTTGATCTTCGCCAGCCTGGGGATCTTTGCTTTACTTCTGGGTATCTGGCTGAAAGCAGAAGACAAGAGACATGGGTATGGGCTCGAACAGCCTAATATCAAAAAGTAGCAATTGTCTTTTTTGAAGGATACGTGAAAGAGAAGATAAACCTGTTGGAAGTCATTCCTTATCCGGACGAACGCATCAAAGTGATCCGGGAAGGAGATAGTATAACGCTGGGCATCCCACGCTTTAAGAGAGAGTGGATGCGCCGTTATCTGCTTCCCAAAAGTATGTCACCTTATATACATGTAAGTCTGGAAGAGAATGGAACAGTCGTCTGGAATCTGATCGATGGTCGTCGTACAGTAAGAGACATCATAGAAGAGTTGGCCGGGTATTTTGAAGGACAGGAAGGATACGAGGCGCGTGTTGCTACTTATATCGTTCAGTTACGAAAAGACAGGTTTATAAAATATCAATTGTAGAAAAGAAATCTCCAGCCTATACATCGCCCTGTGATCATAGAATTACAGGGCGATTTGTATAAGGATCAAAAGGAATATTTGTTAAATGATCATTGAGCTGTAAATCAGCAGATATGATTTAGGAGTTATAAAGAGAGGCATTTCAAAAATCACATTGTAAAGCCTTCGTTGCCCTATTTGACAAAGATATCCGGAATATTCATTCAGCCTACGTCTTATGGAGAGAACGTTGTTTTCTCACCCATTGAATGTCTTTTGAGAAAGAATACTCAATAGGTAGAGAATAAATACTCCACCCATTGAGTATATGTACTCAACGGGTAGAGTATATGTACTCAGCAGGTGGAGAAAATGTATGATAGGGGAAAGAGGGGTGACATTCGTTACTCTCTACAGGAGCCATAGCCAGATGAGTTTTTCTCAGAAAAACTCATTGCCCTCAGGATGTATGTATCTGTATTCTACCTGATCTTTACCGGAAGTATCCGGTATATCCCCAGGGGTATTCATTTTTCTTATCTGTACCCGCAGCACCTGATCTTTCAGCTGCAAAGGAATATAGATCAGGGAAGACTGATTGGAGTTTGGAAAAAAGAAACCCGGATGGTTTTGTTCTTTCTGCCATTCGATAGTTGTATTCGATAGCTCCAATAGCAGGGTCTTCTCATATACAAAGTTTATCTCCGCAGTCTCTTTCATTGCCAGCCA
>DALZBD010000031.1:0-15117 GCA_031977515.1 Bacteroides sp.
AAACCCAGGGTGGCGTTCCACGTTTCTTCGCTATCGCTGCGAAACATTCCACTCTGCCCTGGGCTATGATATATTGCCTCTCCGAGGCGTAGGACAGTGGGGTAATGTCGAATTTTGTCATTTATTCCTTAACTTAATGGCAGTGCCCCTCTGGGGCAATCACTGACGCGGCTTCTGAAACTGTCACCGAAGCGGTTTGTCAACCCCACCCCCTAAAGCCTGAAGGGCTTTGAGGAAGTGGGGTCCAGGAGCAGTTCCAGGAATGACAGTTTTAGAAGCAGTTTCAGGGATCAGCTAAAAATCAGACCGTTTCTTTGTTAAATGGGATTATAAAGGGTTAAGTTTTCAATGAGTTTATACAGAATAGGAGATTATTGGTTTTCATTTTAGTATCTTTATAAATCCTTTCGGTTTGCTTTGCCTGCGAATGGATGTATTTTAATCTACAGGAAGTATGAAACAACTAAGTTTATGTATCGCCTCTCTTTTTCTCTCTGCCGGCATCGTGTCCGGACAGGAGATCCGTATGACACACACCGCCCCTTTGGAGCAGGTACATATAGAAACCTTCGAGTCGGAAGAACTACTTCCGATGAACGAGCTGGATATGGAATTCGGCTATGTGCTCTATCAGGCAGAGGTCGCTGTAGAAAGTACTAATCCGGTGCTGCAACTGGAAAACGTGCGTGACTATGCCGTAGTCTACATAGATGATGCCGTGAAAGGCATTGTCACAGACAATCAGAAAAGGATCAGCCTCGACGTGACACCTGGCACTTATACCCTGCAACTGTATGCCGAGAACATCGGACGGATCACTTATGGTCCGGAGATCCTGGATAATCTTAAAGGGCTCTTTGGCAGCATTACCCTCGATGGAGAAGAGATCGCAGGCTGGGAGATCACTCCACTCAACATCAAAGAATGCGATGTGAGTTCACTGCAATTCTCTGCAAAGTCTACTTCCACCGTACCGTGTTTCTACAAAGGAACATTTGAGATACAGGCATCCTCTGCTACCTATCTTGATATTTCCGGTTGGGGTATGGGTGAAGTCTGGATCAATGGCAAATACATGGGTTCTTACTGGGAGGAAGAGAAACAACAATCGATCCAGCTTTCCGCCGCAGACCTGATACAAGGCAGCAACGAGATTGTTGTTTTTGAACTGAAAAACCACGGACTGGACACCATGAGATTCTCAGAGACTCCCGTATTCAGATAAGCATCTTAGTAACTGTTTCGTTTTTGCTCGTTTCTTTATTTCTGAGACGCAAAGTATTGCGTCTCTACAAGTGTATCACCTTCAAAAAAAACACATATTTTCTTCTACAAACAACATCTTATGAGAAACAAAAGTAAAGCCATCCTTGTCCTGTCTTCCCTGATCCTGTGCGGTTCTTGCATGCAGGCACAGAGTAAAAAACAAACACCCGTTTACAAGCAGTCCAACCAACCCATCGAGACGAGAATAGACGACCTTCTCTCCCGTATGACACTCGAAGAGAAAGTACTGCAACTCAACCAGTACACCCTCGGACGCAACAACAATGCCAACAACGTGGAAGAAGCCGTCAAAGAGCTCTCCGCCGAAATAGGTTCGGTGATCTACTTCGACAGCAACCCTATACTTCGCAACGTGGCCCAACGCAAAGCCATGGAGGAATCCCGCCTCGGCATCCCCATTCTTTTCGCTCACGACGTGATCCACGGTTTCCGTACCGTCTATCCCATCTCCCTGGCACAAGCCTGCTCCTGGAATACGGAACTGGTGAAACAAGCCTGTGCCGTAGCCGCACAGGAATCCCGCGCGTCGGGCACAGACTGGACCTTCTCGCCCATGGTAGACGTAGCACGTGACGGACGTTGGGGACGTATCGCGGAAGGCTACGGAGAAGATCCCTATACCAATGCTGTCTTCGGAGTAGCCTCCATACAGGGCTATCAGGGCAACGCCCTCAGCGATAAGAATAGCATAGCTGCCTGCCTCAAACATTATGTCGGCTACGGTGCTTCCGAAGCCGGACGCGACTATACATACACCGAGATCTCCCGGCAGACGCTTTGGGATACATATATGCTCCCTTACGAAGAGGGCATCAAAGCAGGAGCCGCCACCGTGATGAGCTGCTTCAACGACATCAGCGGCACTCCCGGCACAGCCAATCATTACATCCTGACCGAGGTATTGAAAGATCGGTGGCAGCACGACGGCTTCGTCGTATCCGACTGGGGTGCCATTCAGCAACTGCGCTCGCAGGGAGTAGCCGCCGACCGAAAAGAGGCCGCACAGAAAGCCTTTCTGGCCGGAGTGGAGATGGACATGATGAACGAATGCTACAACAACCACCTCGCCACATTGGTAGAAGAAGGCACAGTGCCTCTGTCACTGGTAGACGAATCGGTACGACGTGTACTGCGCCTGAAATTCAGACTCGGTCTGTTTGATAGTCCTTATACGGAAGAGACAACCGATGAGCAACGCCTTCTGCTTCCGGAAAACATCCGGATCGCACAGAAGCTGGCCGAAGAGTCTATGGTACTGCTCAAAAACGAGAACCAGACCCTTCCCCTGAAAAGCCCTGCTAAGATTGCAGTCATCGGCCCCATCGCCAAAGAGAAAGAACACCTTCTGGGCTCGTGGTACGGACACGGCAGAGGCGATGATGTGGAAACTGTCTACGAAGGACTGGAGAAAGAATTTGCCGGCCGCAGTCAGCTCCTCTATGCCAAAGGATGCGACTTCGAAGGAGAAGACCGCTCGGGCTATGCGGAAGCTGTAAACGTTGCCAAGGATGCCGATGTAATCCTGCTCTGCCTCGGAGAGAAGAGAAACTGGAGCGGTGAAAACAACTGCCGGTCTACCCTCGCCCTGCCCGACATTCAAGAAGAGCTGATGAAAGAGCTGCACCAACTTGGCAAGCCCATTGTACTCGTACTTTCCAGCGGTCGCCCCCTTGAACTTTGCCGCCTCGAACCTCTCAGCGACGCCATCCTCGAAATGTGGCAGCCCGGTATCGCCGGAGGTACGCCACTGGCAGGTATCCTGTCCGGACGCATCAACCCGTCTGGTAAGTTATCTATCACTTTCCCCTACTCCACCGGACAGATCCCTATCTATTACAACCACCGGCAAAGTGCCCGTCCCAATCAGGGCAAGTATCAGGATATCCCCAGTACACCGATGTACGAATTTGCTCACGGCCTCAGCTATACGACTTTCGATTACGGAACCCTTACAGCATCCGCTACTACTCTCAGACGGGGAGACAAACTCATAGTAGAAGTCCCAGTGACCAACACCGGAGCGATGGACGGAGCAGAGACTGTACACTGGTTTATCCGCGATCCGGTATGTACCATCTCCCGTCCGGTGAAAGAACTCAAATTCTTTGAAAAGCAAACCATCCGGCAGGGAAAGACACAAACCTTCCGCTTCGAGATTGATCCGGAAAAGGTTTTCAGCTTTGTCAACGACAACGGCGAACGTTTTCTCGAAGTGGGAGAATACCATGTGATCGTGAAAGATCAGATCATCAAGGTAGAGTTGACGGACTAAAAAAGTATATGTGTCGACTCTATAACGGAGAATGTTGCGAAAACTTATCAGCTGCATGATATGTCTCTGGCAGTCCCGTAGAGGTTATATGTTTGTAGTCCCGTGCGAAGGTGCTACTATTTATATATATTTTTTACCTGATGTTTATGAAATGGAGTTGAGCGGGGAATACTAAGAATTCGAATCCAAAAACTCCATTTGAAGTGGATGCCTGAGAGTTCCCCACATTCATTTGCAGAATCCCATCGGCCAGCGCCTCGGAGAGGCAGTAGTTCACAGTCCGGGGCAGAGAGAGCGCATCAAAGCGGAGCGAACGCCACCCCGGGTTGCGAGGCGGGCAGCCCATTGCGCCCCTGAAAAGGCAGTACAATCCTTTATATATACCGTACTGCCCCTTTCAGGGGCGCACTCCCAGGTACGATATGTAGACCCCGGGAATATTCCCGAAATGATCCGAAAGAAAAATACTCTTCTCCAGAAACACAGAGAGGACAGGTCTGCGACAACCTGTCCTCTCTTCACTTTTCAACAAACGGCTTAGGAACGAATTACCTCATGTAATCGTAAGGTGGGGCAGTCAAGGTCTCCTCCTTAAAGTGATCGGTAAAGTGTGTACCGTACATAGCCACATTGTGGATAAACGCCACGTAATTGGCCAGGAACCGGTGATAGTCTGTAGCAGGACCTGATAAAGGTATACTGTACGCATCTCCCAGTCCATACTCTGTAAAGAATATTTGCAACTCACCGTTGAATACAACACGGTTTTCAGGGTCAATAAGCAACTGGGCATTTTCGTTTCCATCTACCAGGATCGGGACGGCTGTAGAGGGATAGCCGGATAATACAGTCCGGGTATCATCGTATCCCCATTTTGTAATGTTTCCCACATTCACTTTGCCAAAAGGACCTTTCTCAAAAATATATTGATATACTTTCGTATGCTCTACATCTGAATTGATACGGATACCATTTCTACCACTACCACTGCCATTACCTACAGTACCTTTTTGATAGCCAAGCAGATTGAGCAACCCTCCGGAGTTGAAAGGTGTCCGTTCCACATAGTCGTGATTAATGACCAATACCCCTTCATTGTCCTGTTTCCACTTCATGATATTACTGGAAGTGGTACTCCCCATAGGATTCAGATAGTTCGCATTCACATGAGTGGTCGAAGCAGGAATGGCCGATGTATTGGTGACACCCCATTTCTCTTCAGTCACCTTGAAAGCAGACATATACAGACTTTTGCCCTCGCTGTTTTTATAACCGGATATATCCCAGAGCGTTGTGTTGTAGAAACGGTTGTAATAGTGATACGTCCTGTCGTTACTGATCCGTCCGCGTTCGGTAGAAAGATTAACTGCATAAATATTGTTCGGCGTAAGTTCTTTCTGCTTCACTGTAAACATTTTCTTCATATCTGTACCGTCTATCGAAACTTCCACAACAGCCTGCGGTGCAATACCTACATTCGGTGTGAGCAATTTGGGGAAACCTACTTTCACAAGCACGTCCACGGATTGTCCGGTAAGTTCCGAACCTGCGTCAGTACCGTTTGCATCCAGCAGATAAGCCTGATGATCGTGCGCAAGCCCGGCAGTATTACTCAGGATCTTCGCCGACCATCTGAGCGTCTGATTGGCATCCACCCGCACTCCTTCTATCACACCACCCTTGGCTGAGACTTCCAGATCACCAAGCACCATCAGTTCAAAGCCTGCATTCTCCTGGGTAATCTGGAGCGTGAGACTTTCACTGGTAGAACCTCCGGCATGGGCAATCCTGACACTACCGGTATAAGGAATTCCGGAAAGGTTCTGTCCTTTTGCTTTTATTCTGATCTTATGGTCATCTATATTTAAAGAACTATTTTCCACTACAAGTTCAAAGTATTCCGTACCTGTAATAAGTTCAGCATACCACGCATTTATACCATCGACATCCGTTCCCGGATTGATCTGGAAGTAGACATACTCTCCGTCCACATTGGAGTTTCCTGTCGTAGCAACAGGAAGTCCCAGTTCTGTAAAATAGACAGTAGAAGCCTGCGGTCTGATCTCCAGGTTCGTTGCAGGACGCTGTATCAGTACCAGCGAACGGGTGATCTCGGGGTTATCGTCCAGACTTATGGTCACAAACGAATAACGTGGTTCGTTATTGGGATTGGCCCCTGTTGTGTATATCTGCAATACATTCACGAAATTATTCTCTTCGAATGTGCGTTGTACTTCAGGGGGATCGATAGAGGCAATGTTAAAGGCAAATCCCGGATTGATACCCGAAGCATTGTTGTATATACGTGCCGTCCATGGACCTGAGCTGGTTATCTCGATCACTCCTTCCGGGATAGGACTAAATCCGTATGCCGGGAAAGAAGGCAGATCGGTTCTGTTCAGAGTCAGGTAATGTTCGTTATTAGGTCCCTGTATAAAGATGATCTCTCCTTTCAGGCTTCCCAGAGCTATTTCGACCATTCCCCTGCGTTCATCCTGTCCCGCAGGTAGTTCTGCCGCATGGATCATCAGGCGATTGCCCGTCAGTTCGACCCGGATATCAGAAGGCATCTCCATCTTACTTATATAGGGTTCGCCGGGGCCGAGGGTAAATACAGAATACTCTCTCTGATCTCCCTCGGGATGGAGGATCACCCGCTTGACCGGGATCACCAGCGTATTCTTACCATCGGTAAGTACCATACCATTGTCGTCCAGGTTCCAGTTGTTGATAATCACATCGAGGTTGTTTTCACCTCCGGCCCATGCCACATACTCACTGTCTGCACCGGGACCGTTGACCCGGTTGATATTGAGTTTGTACACATGGTTCCGTTTGATATTCTGTCCGGCATCTTCAGGATGCATATTTATCCTGTGGTAAGTGACTCCACCCGTAAAACCAGCTCCTTCGCGGGGGGCGATTCCCACGATCAAGCAGGTAGTGACTTTATCGTTCTTTTCCGGGGAAGAAACGAAATTCTCCGGACAGTAGAGCCCGCCTATGATGTTGGCCATATCGGGGTCAGATTCATCCGTACGGCCTTCCCGCTTGATCCCGTAGAAACGGTTGATCCGGGTAGGTGCATCGTATTTCGCATCCGACCATACCGGACCATACAACGCCGCGTTCCAGATAGAAACAGACACCAGATCAAAATTCTCTTTATCGAGATTGTATACATCAAAGCGTACCAGTCCGCGGGTCAGTTCCAGAGAGACCTCCTGCACATCGGCCAGCTTCGTGGCTCTGCCGCTCATCAGGATCTGATCCGGCAGAATGGCACTTGTATTGTCAGACTCGTTGTTGTCCACCGGCCCTTTGATATATGCCATGGTGGTGAGCAACGCGTTGTTCTCTGTCATTCCATAGAAATGGTTGTTGAGCCACATCAAAGGATCATCGTCGATGTAGTTACTCTGATCGATATTGGCAACCGCCAGAATGTTGTAAGACTCATTGGCGTGCAGGTTGGGTACATCTGTAAACGGAATGGAAATAGCACCATCCATCGGCATGGTACCGGAAAATTGTACTTCATAAGGAGCAACAAACCTGCCACTGCAATCGTCGGTCTTCTCAAAGAAGACCAGGTAGAGCGAATGGATCAGTTCTTCTCCCTCTTCGGAAGGAACCGATACCCGGGTAGCCGACACAGGAGTTTCGTGGTTCACTACGGAGTAGTTGACCACAAACACCTTTTCCGCAGGAGTCTCCCCTCCCCATCTTTCGTTGATGCAAGAGGTCATCAACAATCCTGTCAGGAGCGTACAGACTGATATTATTTTTTTCATTTCAGACTTTATTTATTATTGAATTTCTAACCTAAGTCTCCTTCGTAATCACCTCCGTGATTCCAGTCATCGGGAGAACTGTTTACCTGCTCCACCTGGATCGTGAAGCTGATGCGTCCGACCGTTACACGCAGAGTATCCGGATTATCGGTAGTGCCATATTCCTGTTTAGCCGTAAACCGGAAGCAAGTGTACGAAGAGCTGCCCTCTGTCACTGTCACCACTTCCACTTTGAAGCGGTTGTGCGTATCGATCGTACCATTCGTACTTTCCACACCGGATTCAAATTTCATTTTGATCTGATCCGGATCATAATTGGTACGGAAGACAACTTCCCGGGTACTGCCCTCGGCACGGGCGAGCTGTACGTGGCTTGCCTGCCGGTAGAAATACTTCGGACCGTCGATGATGATCTCACCATCCTCATTGTCGTTCCATCCGATCACCTCATAATCCACATTGACATCGTCGGCATCCTTTGCCTCTTCCAGGCTTCCGAAGCCATCGCCATTCACACGGGTTACAAGGATGGAATATTTATTGTTCCGGGTCACCTGTTTCTTGACATACTCTCCTGTAGAAATATCTTTGTCGCGTATGGAAAGTGGATACCAGGTAGGCTGTCCACTGCCCCCGGCGCCGTTCCAGATTCCTTTCAGGATGATCCGGGTCGGACGTTTATCCGGCGATACGGGTTGCAGCGGCGAATCATTCTCATACATATAGAAGACATTCGCTACAGAGGATTCACCCGTGGCAACCACATGACTGAGGTCGACAGTGGTTTTCATCGCAGGTGGACAGTAAGGAGAGGTAGCACTCATCTTATTATCTGCCGTTGCGATCCGCCCCGGATCGAAAGCCAGGTAACCTCTGTCTGCCGCAAAGGCCACAATCCCCTCTTGCAGGGTAAAGTTGTTGTCTGTCACATAGGCATCTACAGACGCCACAGAGCGTAGCAGCTGTACCGTACCTAAATGAGAGGAGGGGTTTTCAGAAATAGTCTGTCCGGTACGCAAACCCCACATAGGCAATCCATTCTCCGGTGCTATACCGGACGGCGTATGCATGAGGAGCCTGTCAGATATCTCTGCCCAGGTAGTGCCCTCAACCAATACATCGTCTTCCAATCCGGCAAGGAGAGTTCTGGCATTCACCGCAAAACAGATCATCAGGTCTTCTCCCAGTTTCAGAGTTGTCTTGAATGAGTTTGTACCCGTAGTGGTTTTCCAGGCATTCCGGCTGTATTGGAATTCGGCCTCTGCTCCACTGCCTTTAAAGAGGAGCAGGGTCAGGTCCCGGACAGCACTTTCCGGATCCCCCGCCTGTCGGGTAGTGGTTCCGGGTACGACGAAACTCATCTCCACCTCCCGCTCGTCAGGATCGATACCGGGGCCGGAATGATTCTCGTTGGTACACCCTGTCAGACACAGAAACACAGAGGCAAAAAAGAATATATAATGTTTCATAACTTATCTACGATTAAGATCGTGTTTATATCAACGTATACTACATCTCCTGCACGATCACGATCTTCTGGGTATAATCATCTATCGTCAGAAAATAATGGGCTTCTCCCAGGGTATAATCGAAAACGATCATTCCTCCGGACTCCGCACCTTTTGGCAAGCTTTCCTGTGGAGCATATAACGTCTGCAACCGTTCGTCACCGGCATATATTTCCACACGCACCGTCTGTTCCCGGGAAGAAGGGAGCACACCGAATCTGCCGGTCGAGAACTTCAGACCTTCTTCATCTGTCTGTTCGAGATCGGTATAGACAACAGCTTCCGTTCCCCTGCCCTGTCTGTACATATCCATCTCGCTCATGGTACCGTGCAACTCTACAAACGTATGGTCGGCCTGGCTCAATAGAGTTTGTGAAAGATCAGTGACATAGACCTCTATGCGGCAGGAAGCATTCTTCACAAAGATCTCGTGACGGGTCACCTCGTCGACCGCTTCCGTGCAAGCGTATGTACCCAGGTACAACTCCACAGGAGCAGGAAGATAGATGCCCTCGACTGTATGCGCTGTCAGAGTGATGGTTTTTGTGGAGAGAAGTTCATCCGCAGTCCATTTCGGGATGATATCCGGATCTTCGGCAGACTTTCCTGCCGCCCATGCAACGAAGTAAAGTTCACCCTGCATCTCTTCGTCTTTCCGGATCACCCAAGGCTGCGAAGAGCGGATATCTTCGTAAGGAATATCTATACTTTGGATCAGTTTTTCACCCCGGACCATATAAAGCTGTATGTCACTGGCTACACGGGAATCATAGTCACCCGCCTCATATTCGTCCTGTAGGGAGAAACTCAGGTACATATCCTCCGGGCATCCGTCTCTGTTTTCGGGAAAGCATCCCTGCAGTAGAAAGATGCCCAGAAGCATCAGTGTCCAACCTGTCGGTTTACATTTCTGTTTCATATTCGTTGATATCCCACTGATCCACAGAGATGATAAAGTCTGCAATCGTTTCGTCCGGATTGGGTATAATTCCGGGTTTCTCTGCCTCTTCCGGTGTTCCGTGTCCGGGAGTGGTGATCTTATTTATCTTCACTTTATAGACGCAGTTGCGCATAAGATGATAGATATCGCCTTTGTGAATATCGACTCTCCAGTAACGTGTCTGCACATTGCTACCATCGGCTGTCGAGAGTTTGCCCTGAATGATGTAAGAGATCACCGATTCCGGATCGTACCCAGGTACACCATCTACAGTCACGGAAGTCGGCTTGCTCTCGTATGCATAGACACGGTCTGTATTTTCAGTCTTCTTGCCGTCGAGGAACCAACTTGCGCCGTCTTTTCCGGAATAGTTGTTGGTGTACGACCCGTCGGTGGTAGCAAAAGAAGAGAGAAGATTGTCTCTGCCCGTGATGTCGCCCCACTTGTTCCAGGCTACAGTTTTAGGCTCTGTATAGATCTCCGCTTCATTTCCAACAAAGGAGACTGTAGACTTCTTACGACCGTTGATCACCGCATATCCTACAAATTCAAAGCTGATCTCATCTGCCGGGGTAATACCGGATTCCTCTCCCCATACAGCATCGATCTGTTCCTGCTGAACCAGTTCTACCGGAATATCATCGGCAAGCACGGGTGCATTGATACGGCTCACCATTCTGCTGATGGAGACGTATACCTGATTGTTGTCGGTACCTTCGGCAATGGTAGCCTCCGTGAAACCGGACATTTCGAAACCGTTAGAGGGCACGGTACGTGAGTTGTGGTTGAGTGCCGTGGCATTTGCTATGAACTCGGCCGAAGACAATTTCTTTTTCAGCGTTTCGTACGTATTGTACCCCTCTGCCAAAGGTCCGATGTTGCTGTTGGCAACTACGATCATCTTCTTTTGGGTTCCCGCACTGACACGGATCTTACGGTTCAGACCACCGCCATCGAGACGGATGTAGCCGTTGCCAACCTCGTCGTCCGTTTTCCCCACCTCGGGGTCGGGTGTATCCCCACTCTGATCAAATACATAGAACTCCAGCCAGCTGACTTTATTTTCGTCATTCGTTCCCGGCTCTTTTCCGGAAAGTGCCCGGGTGAGGTCTTTGCTCAATAACTGTATATTTACTTCGGTAGGCGCCCCGAATCCGGGTTGGGGTTGGGGAACTGTACCTTCATTCTTGTCACAACCTGTAAACAGGAGGGCACCCATAATGGCTGCTGATAAAATAATTCTTTTCATTTTAATACATTAGTTTTGATGGTTTTATTTTGTGTTTGTGTTGCTCTGTATGCAACGATTGCGCATGGTGTGTGTCAGCGTTTTACTTTTCTTGCCCAGATGATCTGCTCCAGGTTCTTTCTGGCATTCTCATCGCCATTGTCGGCAGCCTGTTGCAGGTATGGCTCCGCCTCGTCGTATGCTCCGGCCATCATGTAGCAGACACCGATGTGGTTCCACGCGCGGGCATCTTCTCTGAACTCCATAAGGATCCGGAGAGCCTCCCGGAAATCATGATCCACCATATATCCCAGTGCCTTATTGATGGCGGTGACACCCCGGTTGCGCGGAGAGTCGGGATCTATCCAGGTGGTGCGCCCGTGCTCATCTGTCACTGCCGTAGCCACCGTAGCGGTACGGTCTATTTCATAGAACACCTGCACATATCCTGCACTCCGCAGAGGAGGATAGAAGTTTTCCAGCATATACCGGTAAGGTACTCCGCCGTGGAGTTGTTTGAGTTTCGTCTTACGCTCTTCCTGCTCCATGGTATAGGCATCTATCACAGTCAGAATTTCTTCTTTCTCTGCCATAAAGGATTTGTCCACCCTTTCCCGCAGACCGTTCCAGTCTTCCCGGCCGTTGTACATCTCAAAAAGTTGAGGACTGGGCTTGTCGAGCAGTGTCTGGATAAACTCCCGTACCGAGACAGCCCTCCGCTGTGCCAGAGCGGTATTGAAGGCAAGCGAACCCTCGGGTGAAGCATATCCGGCCACCATGATGTATTTCAGGATTGCATTCGGGTCGCTCTCTATGAGTTCCAGGGCTTTGGCTACGGATTCGAGTACATCCTTGTTTCCCTGCACATTCATATCCAGCTTGTGCGAACCCACCTGGAAGATCACGACTGACGTACCTTTATCCCGGTCTTTGAGCAGAATATCATACCGTTTGTCGTAATCTTCCATCGGATGGAGGAACGGGTTGTCCAGGTCGTATTTCTCCAACTCCGTGAGTTCGTATCTGATAGGTTTCACTTCAAAATAAGGAGTGATCCTGTAATAGAGTAGCGTATTGCCTGCAATCTCTTCCATGGGATATTCGTGCAGACAGCCACATCCCTCTTCTATCTGTTCTACGGAGACAGCGAGGTATTGCATCCACTCTTCGTAGCTGACCGTAGTAGTATAGCGCAGTACAGCAGGTGAATTGCGGTCTACCACCCTGCGGTCGCCACTGAGGTTACCGCTTCGTTTGTCGTAGATATTTCTTTTCTTCCCCACCAGTTTCAGAGGTTCCAGCAGCTTCCATTCTCCGTCACCGTTGTAGACCACAGGGGTGAGCGTGATGCCGTAATCAGAGGGAAATTTTCCGGGCACCACCTCAAACGAAACATGTATATTATCTCCCTCTTTCTCAATCACTGCAGGCCGCACTTCCACCCTGTGGTGGCGTTGTGCCGCCACATCAGAGAGTATAAAGAGTAGTATGGCTGTGAATATGAATCTGTTTTTCATATAAATCTGTATGTCTGTCATTTTATTATATAAGATATGGATATTCCCAGCTTGGTCGGTGCCAGAAATATGCGGCTGGCATTTTTCTCTGCTATGTCTCCGCATCTGTCACACGCCCACTTGTCGTATTGCAGCCGTCCCACACCTATGCCTGCGTTGAATTCTACATTCCAGTTTTTCCCGAGCATCAGTTGATACCCATACGAAATTCCGACTCCATAACCATTGCCTTTGTAGCGGTATTTATCGGAGTTGCTTTCAAGCACCAACGGTATTTTCTTTCCTGCGATGTTGTAATAGCCATAGAAAGCATGCGCTCCCAGGAAATGCCCGTTGAAGCGTTCGCACAGCCAATGTCGGTACTCTGCATGAAGTATCCAGTGGCAGAGTTTATCGTTATTGGTATCCGTACCATCTGCATTCCAGCCGTTGTAGCTACCTCCCAGCAGCAACGTACGGTTGGGTGCCAGCCCCAGTTCCACTCCCAGATTCGGCGTCAGTGTACCTGCTGCATACAGCAGATTGGTACGCAGTGCCAGAGAAGGCATGGATTGTGTATAGGCAGGTCGGCCATTCAGATCTCTGTCGCGGTCGCGTCTGCTGTAATAAGCATCCGTATCGAACCTGGGTTCATTGGGTATCTCTGCCGGATATACGATCATACGGCTTCTGAGTGCCGTCTCGAGACTATCCAGATCTACAGGAGGCTTTGTCAGATCGATCGCTTCCGGCTCCGGCTCTGCATCGACAGGTAACACCACAGGTTCGGGTTCTTCAACAACCTCCACAGGAGGGAGTGGCGGGGGAAGCTCTTTTTTGTTCTGTACGATGAGGATATGGTTTCCCCGGATAAGATAGGTGCGCTTTGCTCCGGACAGGAGCTGGTCGAGTGCCTTTTCGAGAGGAAGGTTGTTCTGGCTGAGACGTACCTTACGCTTCAGATTGAAACCATCCGTCGTATAGGAGATCAGGTAGTTGGTCTGCCTTTCTATATCCTGAAAAGCATCTCCCACAGTGATCTGCCGGTCCGAAAAAACCACTCGTGGCTCCTGTCCGTACGAGCAAAGCGGCATACAGAACAGTAGTATTCCTCCCAGGAGGAACTTAAGAATGATAGAACAGTTTGTGTTGTGTTGTGCGGTACTCATATACACCCGATAGTATGTTATTTTATATGTTGTTTGGTAAGCTTATATAGCTGCTTTGCTGAGAAAGACTGTATCTCCTTCTATGGTATAGGTAAAATTCCCACTCAGTGAGGACATGAAGAAAAGCACCTCTTCCAGTCCTGCATAAGCACCTTCAAATCTGAAAGTGATCTTCGTGTCTGTCTGGTCAAAATCTCCATAGTCGATCCTGTATCCGTAGATCTTCTCTACTGCTTCCAGAATGTCTCCAATACGGGTATCTTCAAAGTCTACGATATCTCTGAGCCAATCCGGTTTCGTCCTCGTAATGGCATATACCTGAAAATCTGATCGGACAGTATGATACACCAGTTCGTGTCCGGCTGCAAGAGCGATGAGTGTATCTGTGTTTTCTACAAGCAGCCCCCCTTCGTACAGGGAGACGATCACTCTGTCGGAGTGTGCATAGGAGTTGACATTGAAACTTGTACCTGTTACCGTTACTTTCAAGTGATCCGTTTCTATAGTGAACCTCTCCCCTCCCTGCCTGGCGACTTCAAAGTACGCCTCCCCTTCGAGTTGAACGGCTCTTTCCGTAGTATAGGTCAGTTCACTACCGGTATTGAGCCACAACTCCGTGCCATCGGTGAGCAAAGCATATTTTTTAAGTTCCTCCTCCGTACGTATGACAGTCTGCGCGATTTCCGGCTCCTCCACTGTACTCCCCCAAAAGGAAGGATACAGAAAAAAGGTAAGTGCGGAAAGAAATACAAGAGGAACCACCACAGCAGCAGCTCTTACTATAAACCTGGTGCGTATCATCCGGCGACGTCTGGTTTCCATTCCCAACATCTCTTTGATCTCTTTGAGTGCCTCCTCATTTGCCTCAGATGATGGAACAATGCCGTTCCAGAGCTTCCATAAAGCTTCCTCCCTCTCTGTCGGTTCGAGTTCAAGGACGAGCCACTTTCTGACTTCTTTATTTATGTCTGCGGGAAAATCATGATTGGCATACATCTCCGTGATCTTCTCTATTAGTTCTTTTCGTTTCTTACTCATTGTAAACAGTGCGTTTTTATCCAGGGTCTATTATAAATAGTCGGGAAATACCGGAAAGGAACCGTCGCATATTGTTAATAAAAGCAAAATATCCAAATGGGCCGGAAATTTAGCACAGAAGAAGAAGGTAATTACATCAGTGAATGCCAATAATCATCAGGTAAATGAGAGGGGACAACAGACTGATTATAATAAATAAGAGGAGAGCATCGGGGAGATAAGACCACAGGTGGTGGTTACTTTTTTATTTACATCAACAGCATCCATGCAGCGGCTCCTGATCCATTCGACCTGTTCATAAAAAATTTAAATAAATAGTTCTGTAAGGAGCCCAGAGCCTATGAAAGGAGGAGAACAGGGGTTTGGTCTTCTGTGGTTGATTTCC
>DALZBD010000032.1:0-15033 GCA_031977515.1 Bacteroides sp.
CTGGCCAATGAACATATCTGCTGCATTATCCGCAGTAAAAAGTCTCATCCGGGTATTGAGGCAAAGCGACAATGGCTTTCTGACCGACTGAAAGAAGGTCATGTCTTTAGAAAGTTGAATGAAAAGGCTACGGTTTTTATTGAATATGCTCCTCTTGAAACAGCCTGGGTTCCCATAACCGGTGAAAACTATTATTATCTGTATTGCTTATGGATTTCTGCTGATCACAAAGGCAGGGGGTATGGGAGATCACTGATGGAGTACTGCCTGGCTGATGCCAGAGAAAAGGGGAAATCCGGTATTTGTATGCTTGGAGCAAAGAAACAGAAATCCTGGCTTTCCGACCAATCGTTTGCGAAGAGATTTGGCTTTGAAGTGGTTGATACCACCGATAATGGATATGAATTGCTTGCACTTTCTCTGGATGGAACGATGCCGCAGTTTGCACAAAATGTAAAGAAACAAACGATTGAAAACGAAGAACTGACTATTTATTACGATATGCAGTGCCCCTATATCTATCAAAACGTAGAGATGATCAAACAGTATGGTGAGATGAATGGTGTTCCTATGTCTTTTATTCAGGTGGATACACTGCAAAAAGCGAAGGAATTACCTTGTGTTTTTAATAACTGGGGGGTATTTTATAAAGGCAATTTTGAGACTGTGAATTTGTTAGATATTGCTTACTTAAAAAGAATACTCAAAAAATGAGGATACGGCTTTGGTGTTGATGGGTAGATTTTGAATCAATATACTCCATTAATTAGTAAATCAATACCGGTGTTTATAGGGAATTATACTCTTTATTATATGTATTATCAGGAGCTGTGTTCCGTTTACTTCCCTTACCTGTATGTTATTTCGGAGTAAAACTCCTTATAGTGACCAGTGGGGTGTGCCAAAAGTCCTTATGAAACCTTTTGCCTCCAGCGATCGTTGTGTTGACTTCGTCGATCTTCGATTCATGGTTGTTCTTTGGGATTCTATGCAGCCCCAGGGTACGCTCCGCTTAACCACTGGGCTATTGACTTCGTCGACCGTTGGTTCAGGGATATAAATGTACTTCTGACACACCTTCCTACTGATGTCCCCTCCAACTATCATGTTTAACTGTCTAAAAAACAGATGTAATCCAATTAGTCTTCTGCAAAAAGCGTATATAATTGGAAATAAGCTGTTGTTTCCAATCTCTATTCCTGACAAAAAAGAGCGGATTCACATATTTTCGGTTCGGGCTTGGAATTGTCCCATCTTTAACTTTGCAACAGACTGCTCTGATCTTTACAGGGAGGAAGTATACTTTCTCTGCTGTATGCATCAGGTAGTATTCTATTTTGGCCTTTTCTGCGTGAGTTTCTGGCTTACGCCCTGCCGGGTAATCCATAGCAAATGCATCGTAAGTTTCATATAAGCATCGGAGTTATTAACAAAGCCATTCTATGGTTGGGAAAAGGCCTGGTATTCTATGCGCCAAATGGCTGAAAAGGAGCGTCATTGTTCGTTGCTCCGGGTGTAACCTATCTCTGGTGTGATGCATAACTACGCTCAGGAGTATATCCATTCGTAAAGATCTTCCCGTACGTAAGTTCGTTTCCTATCAATTAGGTTGAAAAAAAGACATTTTATCTGTCAATGATAGAGAATAAACATTTTATGAGAGAAAATCCACCTTGTCCTCGTGAATAATAACCAAACTTGCAATTGGTAAATAAATCCTTAGCGATCTGAATGGCTGTACCACAATAGACCCCCTAACAATTTAGTGTACAACTTAACACAATAAGGTGCAGTCAGTCAGATCGTATAAGGGAATTGTATGATCAACAAACTAAAACTGGTACGACTACTTAGTTCGATATCCAATTTATATATATTATGAAAACACTCAAATTACTTCTGATCTTTATTTTTATTTCACTGTGTGCATATAGCAGCGACAAAACAGGAAATAAAGAATCTGTAAAATCCCTTTTCAATGAGGAAATTCCAATCCGGTCTTCCAATGAGATAATTCTGGCTGATATTGCTTACCGAAGTGCGGTTATGCCCCAGACTACGACTCCTGAGATTTGCGACATAAGATGGTCTGCAAATGCGTAAGGTTGAGTTTATGCTATGCAGCAAAAATAGAAAATAGTATAGAATATCTATGATCTAAATACTATCAGTTGTTCACTTATTCATTTAAATTATGGCAATGATGAAAAACAAACGAGATTGGTTTTTTCTGTGTGTGCTGGCATTCTTTTGCCTTATTCCGGGAATAACTGTCGCACAGAGCCTCACTGTGGAGGGTTCTGTTATTGATGAATCCAATGAGGAACTCATTGGTGTATCCGTACGGATAAAGGATACCCATACAGGAACTATTACGGATTTTGAAGGACGTTACAGGCTGCCGAACGTTCCTCAGGGTAGTATACTTGTATTTTCCTATATCGGATATAAGGATAAGGAAATTAAAGTCACCGGCAGAAAAGTCGATGTGACGATGGAAGCCGATAATCAGCAGCTCGAAGAGGTAGTTGTGATCGGTTACGGACAACAGAAAAAGGTAACTATAACAGGTGCTGTATCCAATGTGGGAGGAAAAGACCTGTTGAAGTCTCCGGCGGCATCACTGGGTAATTCTCTTGCAGGTAAACTGCCAGGATTGCAATCTGTTCAGTATTCAGGTATACCGGGGGGGGATGATCCCGTTATCCGTGTGCGTGGTACTGGTTCCTTCAACAGTGCCGAACCACTCGTATTAGTGGACGGAGTAGAACGTCCTTTCAGTCAGCTTGACCCCCATGAAGTAGCCGACGTAAGTATTCTGAAAGATGCTTCCGCTACGGCTGTATTCGGGGTACGTGGTGCCAACGGAGTAATCCTGGTAACCACAAGACGTGGTCAGAGCGGTAAACCGTCCGTTTCGTTCAGTGCGCAGGGAGGTGTTCAGCAGATCACCAATTTCCTTACACCTGCCAATTCTTACGAATACGCTACTGCTTATAACAATGCGCAGAGGAGAGATGGCGTAGACAAAGAGAACTGGAAATACAGTGATGAGGCCATTCAGCATTTCAAAGACAGGGATATGCTGATGGTTTATCCGGATACCAACTGGTTCGATTACCTGATGAAAGACTTTGCCTGGCAGAGCCAGTATAATGTGAATATTTCGGGAGGAAACGATAGGGCAAAATACTTCGTTTCGGTAGGGATGCTGGATCAGGATGGACTTTTTAAAACATTCAATCAGGGTTCGGACGCAAACTTTAAATACAGCCGGTACAACTATCGCGCCAACATTGACCTGACCTTATCCAAGCTTAGTCAATTATCGGTCAATGTAGGTGGACGTCTTGAAAACCGCAACAGTATTGGCGGTGGAGAAGGTGGCTACAACAGTGGTGGCCAGGGAGGTCTGTTTGCCAACGAAGGACTGCTCAACAGTGGTATGCCGATGTCGGGATATGGTCTTGATGACCAGGGACGCCGTATCATTGCCGACCGTAACCTGGTGGGTGACTACAGTGTCGACGCTCTGGGCCGTATCTACGAACTTGGTTACACGAAACAAAGCAAGAATACTGTGAACTTAGACCTGCAGTATCAGTTGAAACTTGACTTTATTACCAAAGGACTGGACTTCAAGGTGAAAGGGTCGTACAATGCAAGTTATACAGCTCAAAAAGATCGCGAGCACGACTACGGATCGGGAATCAGATACCGGGCAACCATAGCTCCGAACGAATTTGAAGCTGACGGATCGCCTAAAATCGTGTTGGTAAAAGAAGGAGATTCATGGCCTTTGCCCTACAGTGAAGACAAATGGGGCGACAGAAACTGGTACGCGGAAGCCAGCGTCAACTACGCGCGTAAATTCGACAACCACAATGTGGGAGCTCTGGCTCTTTACAATCAATCCAAGAGATATTATCCGTGGGATTCACAGGGATTATATACCTCCATACCTTCGGGATATGTGGGAATGGTGGCACGTGTTACCTACGACTATGCCACCCGCTATCTGGCGGATTTCAATATGGGATACAACGGGTCGGAAAATTTTGCCAGGGGCAGACGTTACGGATTTTTCCCCTCCGCTTCCATCGGATGGATTCCCTCTTCCGAGAAATTCTGGGAACCGGTCAACAAGATCATTCCTTATATGAAACTCCGTGCTTCATGGGGTAGGGTAGGAAATGATAATACAAGTAACCTGCGTTTTCTTTATATACCTGGTAGTTATGAATTCTTCAATGGTGGTAATGGTGGCGGTTACGTAATAAACAGAACGGTAAACTTTGGTACTGCCACTGATAACTGGATGCCAGGTGCCAAAGAAGCTTCGACGGGTAATCCTTTTGTAACCTGGGAAACAGCTACAAAGCAGAACTATGCGGTTGACCTTAAATTCATAGATAGTAAGCTGAGTTTCAGTGCTGACTTCTTCTTTGAAGATCGTAAGAATATTCTTGTTTCAAACGAATCATCACTTGCTGCTATCACTGGCATGACGACAAATTCTGTGAATTTCGGCCGCGTAAAGAACCGTGGGTATGAACTCTCTCTCAGATGGGAGGATAAAGTCGGTGATTTGAGCTATTCTATTGCACCCAGTCTTTCGTTTGCCCGCAATAAAATTATAGAAATGGCCGAGGTGAGGCAGGATTATGATTACCTGTATCAGACGGGACTTCCGGTAGGCCAGCCTTTCGGTCGTGAGTTTTTTGAATTTTACGAACCGGGAAAGACTGAAGAGCGCTATCGGGCCAGGTACGGAACAGATATGCCCGATCAGGGAGTAGTTGTACAGGCGGGAGACTGTGTGTATGTAGACCTGAACGGAGACGGAATGATTGACTCCAACGACAGACACGCGATTGGATTTACCGATATCCCGGAGTACACCGGCTCGGTAAATATCAGTCTGAATTACAAGAATGTTGACTTCTCGATGACGTGGATCGGTGCAACCCATGTAGACCGGCAATTAGGCGCGTACTACCGCCCGGCATTTGGTACAGGAAACCAGTCGATGTTGAATAAGTGGGTTTACGACAACAGCTGGACAGAGGAAACAGCGGCTAAGGCCACCTTACCACGTCTTACATTTGTCAACAATAATCACAACATTGAAATGTCGAAAGTATGGATGGTCGACGCTTCCTACGTTCGCCTGAAGAATGCCGAGATAGGCTACACATTCAAGATTCCGGGTGTTTCGCAAATAAGCAACATCCGTGTGTATGCTTCGGGATATAACCTGCTGACATTCTCGAAATTTAAAGCCAATGACCCCGAAAGCCGGGGAGGTGAATGGGGGGAGTTTATCAAATACCCGATGACACGTGTTTTCAATTTTGGTATAAACGTAAATTTTTAATGCATCCCGACTATGGAAACAATAAAAAGAGCAATAAAGAGTGCTAAAGTATGGAGCTTTGGCCTGATGATAGGAGTTTGTTCATTTTTCTCCTGTGTTGACGATATCAACTTCGGTGATAAGTTCCTGGAGAAAGAACCAAGTGTTGATGTCAACATCGACTCTATTTTTTCGAAAGGTGAATATGCCAGACAGTTTTTGTGGAGCATGTACGGTGGTCTTGACGGGCCGTTTACTTATAATGCCCTGATAGGCTACAATCCTCTCGAAGCGTTGACCGACATCACCCACAGCTACAATGACTGGGGACAGGTCAATTACAACTATTATCCGGGTACCCTTACCGAGGCCAATCAGGAAGGATGGCAACCTACCGATAAATTTCCTTTTGCTGGTACCAGCGGAGGAAAGGACAGGGTAGGAATATGGAGCACGATACGTAAAGGATGGATCTTTATAGAAAATATAGATCGTGTACCCGATATGAGCGATACGGAAAAAAGCCAGCTCAGGGGTGAAACTTATATGATCATGGCTATGCGCTATTTTGATGCTTTCAGAAACTTCGGTGGATTGCCGCTTGTGGACCATGCGTATGAGACAGGTGAAGAAGTTGAAGGTGGGCGGGCTACGGTAGAAGGAACCGTTGATTTTATCGACGGTCTGCTTCAGAAGGCCATTGACGAACCGGGATTGCCCTGGAGAGTCACAGACCAGGAAACGTATGCCGGACGTCTGATCAAAGCGGGTGCTGTGGCATTGAGAGCCAAACTTTATCTGTTTGTCGCTTCACCTTTGTTCAACGACGACCAGGCTTACCGTGAATACAGCAAAAGTGAAGAAGGACAGAATCCGCTTCATGTGTGGCTGGGCGGAAAGAAAAATGAATACTGGACCAGATGCCGCCAGGCCTGTGAAGATTTTTTCAATCAGAACATTCAGAACGGAAATTATTTCCAGCTCATACAGCCCGCAACACAGGATGAGGCAGGCTATACGGATGCATTCCGGGCTGCTTATTGGTTTCGCGGAAACAGCGAGAAGATCATTGAAATTCACTCCACCTACTGGGGCGAAGAGTGGGGAGCTTCAGGAGACGCCCGCGGACAGGCGCATTTCGGAGGATCGAATCCAACATTGGAATTCATGGAAATGTTCCCGATGGCCGACGGCAGAAACTATCCCTACAAGGATATTTACGGAACAGGCAATCCGGGCAACGTGGATATCTTTGTCGATCGCGACCCACGACTCTACGAATCACTGGTGGTGACCCGTCAGAACCTGAAGCAACAATATCAGGAAAACCTGACCAGTATACAGTTGTGGAAAGGTGGAAACCTCGAACATGCCGGTTTCAACTGGGAATTCGGATACCGCTTCCCTACGGGCATGGGTATGTACAAGTGGGTGCTGGATTACGGATGGCATTATCCGAGATGTTACGCGTATCTGCGTATGGCAGATATGCATCTGATCTATGCGGAAGCACTGGCGGAGACGGGAAGTCTTTCACTTGCCTGTGATGAGGTAAATAAAGTACGTGCCCGTGTAGGACTTGGTAAAATAGAAGAGATGAACAGGGATTTGAATCTTACCAACAACAAGGACAACCTCATTGCTGAGATCATGCGCGAACGTGCCTGTGAATTGGGCTGGGAAGACGAAAGACTGTATGACATCATCCGCCGGAAAATGATTGATAAGTTCACTTCTCCGTTGCACGAGTTGCATACATGGAGAAAAACGGCAGACGGACAAAAGGATGAAAGAGCGGACACACGGTTGGAAGCCGGTGAAGCATGGCCCGATTTTATCTACGAGAAGAGGCAGATCACCTTTGGCTCACGCAGGTGGTGGACTGCTGGCGGATGGGACAATAAATGGCTGCTTTCGCCGTTCCCGCGCTCAGAGATCAATAAAGGATACGGTCTGACCCAGAACCCGGGTTGGTAGTAGAATGGATTATATTGTTGGACTTAGATTTTAAAATTATGAATAGGATTCACATAAAAAAAATAGGTTTGCTTGTGTCCTTTGTTGCCGTCGTATCGGTGCATGCACAAGTGACACTTCCCGACAAAACTTCGCAGAAAGTGGACTTAGGCTTTGGCGTGCAACAGAGCGAGTTCCTTTCGACTGTCGCGGCGACTACAATATCGGGAGAGGAATTGCAACAAACATCTGCCATCAGTCTGGCCGATGCGCTTTATGGGCGGTTGTTGGGACTGAATATCTTTCAGAATGGTGGTTTTGAAGGAGACGAAGACAAAGGAGCCACATTAAATATCCGGGGATATCAGACCTGGTCGGAGAAAAGTATCCTCATTCTGGTAGATGGATATGAAAGGCCCATCGACCGTCTGTCGGTGGAGGAGGTAGAAAGCGTCACCGTTCTGAAAGATGCAGCTGCAGTAGCTCTGCTGGGACATCAGGCGATAAACGGTGCTATCTTAGTGAAAACCAAACGTGGGCATGAGGGTAAAACGAATATTAAGGTGGGCTACAGTCATAAATTCACCTTCGATCCGAAATTTGCTGATATGCTGGGCGGGTACGATTATGCGTCTGCATTGAACAAAGCCCGTGCCAACGACGGATTAGCTGCTGCATATACCCAGCAGGAACTCGATCTTTTTAAATCGGGTACTGATCCTTATTTCTATCCGAATGTAAATTGGAAAGAGGAGGCGTTTAAAAACACGGGTTCGGAAGACCGGGCCAATCTGTCTGTTTTCGGTGGGAACGACAAAGTACGTTATTATACCATGATGGACTACACGGGTAGCAGAGGATTGTTGAAAGGCACCAATCAGGGAGACTATAGTTCACAGCTGAAGTATTCCAAAGCCAATATACGTTCGAATGTTGATTTTACTCTGTCGCCCTCGACAAGAATGTCGGTGAATGTATTGGGTATTTTCATGGAAACCAGCCGGCCGAATGATGTGGGTGCAGACGATATCACCTGGGCTGTGTATAACACCCCGGCCAGTGCATTCCCTTATCAAACCTCGACAGGAATATGGGGGGGTAACGAAGCGTACGGTGATGCAAATGTTGCGGCAAAGATCCAATCCTCGGGATTCTTAAAAACCCACCAACGTCAGTTGTGGGCCGATGCAAAATTAGTTCAGGACCTGAGTTTCTGGGTAAAAGGACTGAGTGCTTTTATCAGCGCGGGTTATGACAACTCCTCCATTACCTACGAACACCGCTCCAAAGGACATCCATACGGATACGAGTATTATACCGGTACAATTGGCGATAAGAACAATGTACAGGAAGTGATCATGGGTGACAAGGAGGACAAACTGAAATTCAATCATTATGTCTGGAAACAGTGGAGAATTGCCAATAGTGCTGTGGGGCTTAGTTACAGGACTTCATTCAGAGAGGACGACAATTTCGCTGCTTCACTGATCTATACTACCAAAGCAGAGGTACGGGACAACCGCAATAATACCTTCAACCGTGTCAATTGGATGGGATCTTTCCATTACGATCTTCAGAACAAATACGTAGCCGACCTGGTGCTGGCTGCCAATGGTTCCAACCGTAGCTATCCGGCCAAATGGGCATTCTCACCCACGTTGTCGCTGGCTTACATCTATGCCCATAATCCCGGTAGCGGGCTGCTTACTTATGGGAAGGTAAGAGCATCTGCGGGTATTCAACATACCGACTATGTGCCTGAGGCTGGTATATGGCTTTCTTCCTGGGATTGGTCGAATGGATACTTTGTCTATGGAAATCAATTCAGTCAGGGTACAGGGGCATTTCTGCGTGCTTTCCCTACAACCGATTTCTCGCAGGAGAAAGCAACTAAGTTCAATCTGGGTACTGATATCCGTTTGTGGAATGCAATAGACTTTACAGGGGATGTGTTTTACCAGAAAAGAAGCCACATCATGCTCAATTCCACATTGGAAAACTCTTATGTGGTAGGTATACAATCGGCTTACAACGATGTGGGAAAAGTAGACAGCTACGGCTTCGAACTAGGTGCTAAATTCGCGAAGAAGCTGGGCCAGGATTTGTATATGAATGCGTCGGCTATGCTGACCTGGAGTAGAAACGAGGTTACCAGTTTTATCGGAGAGCCTCCCTATCCTAATGTTGACCCTATAGGCAAGCGGGTGAATGAGGCCTGGGGCCTGGAAGCGATCGGTTTCTATAAAGATCAGGCCGATATAGACAACAGTTATCGTCAGGAGTTTTCCACAGTACGCCCGGGTGATGTGAAATACAAAGACCAAAACGCGGACGGAGTGATCAATGACTTTGACTATACCAGTCTGGGGTATGCACTGGATCTTCCTGAACTCAACTATGCCTTCAGTGTAGGGCTGGAATACAAAGGGTTCGGTTGCAACGCCTTGTTCCAGGGGGCAGGCAATTATATGAAGGACCTGTATCGTGTATCTGGTGTATGGGATGTGCTCTCAGACAACAAGAACCTATCTACACATTATTACAGGAACTCATGGGATGTAGCCGGAGATGCCGCGCTTTATCCACGCTTGTCTTCGGAAACTGTTCCAAACAACGAACAGTCCAGTACAATCTGGCTGAAGAAGGTCCACTTCCTGAAACTACGTAACTGCGAAATATATTACAAAGTACCTGCACAGTGGACTCAGAAAATGCGTATGACGGGTGTGAAAGTATTCGTCCAGGGACAAAATCTCCTGTCTTTCGATAATATAAAGACCATGGATGCGGAAGTCCTTTCCACAGCCTATCCGGTATTGAAATCGGTGAATGTAGGTTTGTCTTTAACATTCTAATCCTCAAAGAAAAAAGATATGAAAAGAATAAAATATATATCCATCGCATTGATCACACTGCTCCTTGCTGGGTGTGTCGATCTGAGTTACAGTGAAGTAAATACCCGTGATGAGGAATGGACCTACAACAGTCCGATAAATGGTGTGCGGAACTTAGTTTTCGATGTCTATGCACAGATGTTCAACGAAATCTCAACGAGTTACAACGGAGCTATGAAATCCAGTGCTACGGACGAATCGGACTTTGCCGTTTCTCTGTCTGCGATACATAATTATTACAACGGAGGCTGGACGCCGGCCTCTCCGTTTGCAAATACCTGGATCACATCTTACCGGGCGATCGCCGAGGTACATATCTATCTGGAGAAAATAGATCAGATCAATCTCGAGGATTACAAATACGACAGTAGCTATCCCGATATGCTTCTGCAGTTTGAACTGTTTCCTTACGAACTAAGGTTCCTGCGGGCGTATTATTATTTTGAACTGGCTAAGACGTATGGAGATGTGCCTCTGGTGCTTGCTACCCTGACGAACGCAGAGGCGAATAACGTGACACGTACTCCGGTTCAGGATGTCTTTAAGTTCATCGTCGATGAATGTGACGCCATTGCTGAATATCTGCCTTACTCGTATCAGAATGAGCCTGGACAGGAAATCGGACGCGCTACCCGTGCGGCGGCTCTGGCACTGAAATCGCGTGCGTTGCTGTACGCGGCTTCTCCCCTGTTCAACACAGACAACAACCAGGAGCGTTGGAAAGAGGCTGCTGCCGCTGCCAAGGATCTGCTGGACAGAGCCGGTGACTGGGGAATCCAGTTAAGTAAGTACGCCGACTTGTGGGGGCACGAAGCATTCTTCAATAAAGAATTTATCATGATGCTGGGACGCAATCCGAGCAATACATTCGAAATGGCCAACTATCCGGTAGGAGTAGAGAACGGAAACTCGGGCAACTGTCCTACACAATCTCTCGTGGATGCCTACGAATACGCCGACAATGGAGAGACCTTTAGACAGAGATACCCCGGACAGGTGAATGTCAATCAAGAGGAGCCCTACGAAGGGTTAGATCCACGGTTTGCACTCACTGTAGTGAAAAACGGAGATCAATGGCCTACCAACAGCGTGCAGCAAATCACTATTCAGAGCTATGCCGGTGGGTTCAACGGTTCACCTAAATATGGGGCTACACCTACAGGCTACTATCTGAGGAAGTATGTCGATGGCAATTGCGTCACTACCTATAACAATGCAACCACCCGTCGCCATACCTGGATCGTTATGCGTCTGGCAGAATTCTATCTGAACTATGCCGAAGCGATGTACAATTATTACGGGGATGCCGATGCCCGGGGCGAATTCGGTATGTCGGCCAATGAAGCCATTAATGTACTTCGCAACCGCCCGGATATTAGGATGCCTGAATTCTCCGGTAGCACTGGTTTTGAAGAACGCTATATGCGCGAACGCATGGTGGAACTGGCATTTGAAGATCATCGTTTCTGGGATGTACGCAGATGGAAGAAAGGAAAAGATTTCTTCACCACTATCCACATCGCAGATCTGCAAATGGTGGATGGCGAAGTTATTCTCAACAGGAGTACCAAGACCCGGCAATGGGATGAAAAATACAACCTGTATCCTATTCCGCAGACGGAGATCCAGAAGAACAAAAAATTAGGGCAAAATCCCGGATGGAATTAATCTGATCTATGAATTACTTAACGAAAGATACGTATGAAAAAAAATAGTTTTATATACCTTATAGCTGTCTGTTTCGCCTTATTTGCAGGGGCAGTCTTAAGCTCATGCGACGACAGCAAGGACGATGTCGCGTCCGAAGGACTTTCTGTGAAAGTCTTCAGTCCGACAAAAGTCATTCAGGGACAGGAAGTGATCATTACCGGCACGGGCCTCGACGAAGTGACCTCTGTTGTTTTTCCCGATAGCATAGCTGTGAACGACATCAGGGTAGTCACTCACAATGAGATCCGTGTGATCGCTCCGGCCGGTATTTCACCGGATGGTGGGGAACTGACGATACATGCAGGCAACGAATCGGTTACAGCACGTGTTCCTGTTACATTAGGCAACCCATCGGTGGCAACATTATTTCCGGGTGATAAAGCAAGGATTGGTACCGAACTGACTATGACAGGAACCGATATGGAATTCTTTGAAAAAGCGATTTTCCCGGGTGAAGAAGGCGATATTACGGTCGATGCTATCGATTTTGTCCGCAAATCAACAAGCTTGTTGAAAATAAAAGTACCGACCGGCATCCAGGAAGGTCCGGCACAGATACGATTGGTGACGTGTGCCGGAAGTGAAGTGTTGCTTCCCGAAATTAAACTCACTGATTCGGAAGGCGGACAAGATGGTCTGTTCGAAGGAGTATGGGTATGGTCTTCACCTGCATGGGGCAGTGGAGGATATTTAACCAATAAAGGGCCGGCATGGTGGTCAACCTCTACAGGTGAGGAATTGGATGAATGGGGACAAGTCCCAGGTGAAGGTCTGGCTGGTGCCAGTATGGTATTTTCCGGTTCTTCCATGACGAAGAGACTCGGTGACGGTACGGAATTTACAGGAGAGTATTCGGTAGATATGACGAAGACCAAAAAAGATGCAGATGGCGAAATCTGGGCTATCGGTCAACTGGTGACTGAGGATGTAACTGTACTCGTCGGTAAATGGGCAAGAGATGACAGGCATGAAATCTATACGTATGACATTATAGAGTTTACAGACGACCGCATCGTATTGGCTTATGTCCCTGATGGTGCAAATTCGGGAGCTGAAGCATTCTTCTGGATATTTGAGCGTGAGAATACCACCATTTCAACATACTCTGCTGATGTAGATCTTCAGAAAGGACAGGCAGTGACGCTGGAGGGTATCGACGATATAGCCGATTGGTGGATAGATCCTGATTTCTTTACCAGAATTGAAGGAACGGACAACAAATTTGTCTTCCAGGCTATAGACGGTAGTTATAGAATCGATGCAGATCAAGACCTCAAGTACTTCACTGTTCAGGTATTGTCAGGAGGTGCACCGGCTACATTGAATGCAGATGGTACAGGTGCGATCTGGGTAATTGGTGACGGTCAGATAGGAAAGCCCACAAATGCCAATGGCATAAATTGGGAGCCTAATAACGCACTTTGTCTGGCTCCGATAGGTGATCTGAAATATCGCATTACCTTAGTTGCGGGCAGTCAGATAGGAACCCAAGCCATCAACTTCAAGTTCTTTCATCAAAAGGGGTGGGGCACTGAGTTTACAAACCATAAGATAACCCATACAAGCAATCTCATCCTGTTGGGAGATGGTAGCAACGGGGCAGACCCAGGCAACCTGATGCTTCAACCGGGCGTCACGCTGGAAGACAGTGCTTCCTATGAGTTTGTTGTAGATGTGTCGGCTGGCAACAACAGTGCTGTGCTGACGGTCACAAAAAAGTAAATGAAAAGCAGTAGTCTGGCAGTAGAATGCATGAAGTATGATACGACCAGACTATTGTTGAGTATACAATCTGTTTCTATGCATTCCGTTTCGGATTCCTGTACATACGGATCACCTGTATGTAGAGGAAGCTGGGACGGAATGCAATTTTTTCTATCTATTTATTCTCTGTTGTTCTGGTTGTTGATTATTATTGATGTTTCTACAGTATATGTACTTTCTCTTTTCTGCGTACTTTTTTCTTTTTTGATATTTCTTATCTATTTGGTTGATAGTTGTTTACGGGATATTAATTTTCTCTTTGCGGAAAGTTAACTTTCCATCTGCCTAAAGTTAACTTTCCATTCGATCAAAAGTTAACTTTCTATCTGTGGGAAGTTAACTTTCCGCAAACCGGATAAATGGGAGGTAAAATGAAGGGATCTAAATGTAGTGAAAAATTACTGTATTCCAATTTTTGACCAGAATGACAATGGCGCCATTGTCACAGAGGTCGGGCCTTGAAATTTGCCATTTTCCTACCCTCTGCTCTATCTTTGCAGCATCAGAAAATAAGCTGAGAAATACAACTACGTATGTGTTTTTCAGCGAGCCTGGCCGGGAATTCTGTGAGAGTAAATCCTGTTTCTATTAACAATTTAAAATTTTAACGTATGACATTATTCTACAAGAGTCGTCAGAGTCAATTAGAGAACAAGGACAAAAAAAAGCTGTGGTATCCGCAGTTGGTAAAAGTGGGAAAGATCGTAGAAACCAAGACACTGGCCGAGCAGATCTCTTACAGTTCTACCCTTACCCCAGGTGATGTACATAACGTGTTGAACAACCTCACCGAGGTTATGAGGCAACACCTGATGAACAGCCGTTCGGTGCGTCTGACGGGGTTGGGTACTTTCACAGTCATTGCCAAAGCCAATGGCAACGGTGTGGAGACCCCGGATGAGGTAAATCCCAGACAGATCAATACGCTGCGGGTACAGTTCCGACCCTCTTATACCTACAACACCATCGAGGGAGTTACGCGTGCCATGTTTGCAGACATTAGTTTTGAAAGATGGCCCGATGGAGTATCTACAGATACAGACCCGGGCGATGGCGGAGGTACCGGTCCGTTGGGATAACACAGGAGTTCACCGCCCGTATGAGGGCGTATCAAAAACAGGGGGCGGTCTATGGCCGCCCCCTGTTTAGTGGGTAAAGGCTATACAAGCTATGCCGGAATTGATTTCCGCTCTATTCTGCTACGTCTGACCGTTTCTCCCGGAAATCTTTCCGCTGATTGTTGAAAAACTGCTTGCTCGCTATTTCTGCCATGCCATTTATTGTCACATGATAAAGTTTATACATGTAAATAATTTCTCTCTCCGGAAAAGAAATTTACGTCTTTTTCATTTA
>DALZBD010000033.1:0-14875 GCA_031977515.1 Bacteroides sp.
AAAGTATTGCGTCTCTACAGAGTTTATGCTTTTTTTTGAAAATGACACACTTGTAGAGACGCAATACTTTGCGTCTCAGCACAAACAAAAGAGTGCTGGAGAAAGAACGAACCAGCAATCAACACAATCCATCGACATCAACTTAAAACCTAAAACTCAAAACTTAACACTTAAGTATATACAAAAAACTCCCGTATCATCCGGCTCTCTGATGAGAGCGAATGATACGGGAGCTACGAATAATATCCTACAGTACTTACCTTACTGTCTGATGCAGATAATAATATTTTTTCATAAACAATACATACACCCCACTTAAAATCAGTATACAAACACAGATATACATCCATGTGTACCCCTGCATACGAGCATATATATATCCCACATCTATGACCAATTGCAATACCATATATACAAGAGAAATGGATATGTGAGGGATCTTCAGTTCATTGGCCATGATCTGATACACATGTTTCCGGTGAGGAAGAATGATATTTTCTTTCAATGCCATGCGATGCACAATCGTCCATACAGCATCGACTCCATACACACTCAATACAACAATCCAGGAAATATCTTCGGTAGCGATCATCAATCTGCCCAGACAGAAAATAAGGATAAAAGCCATTCCTACAGAACCAACATCCCCTGCAAAGCAACGGGCGTGTGTGCGAAAATTACAAAAATTGAAGACCAACAGGGATAGGATAACAACGTACAAAAAAGCAGGGTCTATGAATGGAACGACAGATGTATTTACATAACATACGAACAAAAGTAAAACCAGCGAATACCCTCCTGTCATGCCATTGATCCCATCCATAAAATTATATACATTGATGATGCCGGTACAAACGATCAATATAGCTATGAGTACCCACCAGGGGTAATGAAAGATATCCCACTGATAAAATAAAAATCCCATGGCAGAAAAGTGAAAAACAAGACGGATCTTTTGTGACACAGATCTCAGGTCGTCCACGAAGCTGATGCAGGAAATCAAAGACAATCCCACGAAAAACCAGATATAGGAAAAACCGTAAAAAACAACATACAACAACACACCTATATAGAAAATAATCCCTCCTCCCCGCAAAGTGGTCCGGGTATGGGAACTCCTTTCATTCGGTTTATCTACCATGCCGAATTTTAGAGCAAGTTTAAAATAAAGGAGTTTTGCCAGTACCAGCAAAATCCCAATTACAAGATAATACATAATTAATGAATCAGAGTCTGTTTAACTTTTGTCCTTTTTTCTACAACTTTCTACCCGGCAACCTCCTCCATTTCGAACGAACGTATCGTTTTCACCAGTCCCTCCCGGGAATCTACAGGCATTCTTCTTATTCCTAAAGCCTTTTTTATTTTTTCGTTGCTCACGACATAGTTTTCCGTCAGTTTATGAAGACGCTCTATATCCAACGGCAAATGGAGCAGGGAGCCTATACCGGCACAGGTCTCCATAAAATGTTTATTCAACCTCCAGATATGAGTTTTTTTTCCTAATGTATCACACATCAACCCAATAAGTTCATTCGTAGAAAGGGGTTCATCATCACCCAGGTGATAAATACCAGAGGGAATATTGCGTTTTAAAAGTTCTTCCACGACATAACAGACATTATCTATGGAAGTGAAAGAACGACGATTTTCAAAATCTCCCAGCGGCCAGGGAATACCTTTTCTCACGACATTGTACAGCAGATTCAGGTTTCCCTTGTTGCCCGGTCCATGGATCATACAAGGCCGGAGTATGTAGACTTTTTTCTTTCCGGATATATAATCCGGATGTTGTGCCGAACGTTGCCGTATATACTCTTCGGCTCGTATCTTACTCTCTCCATACGGTCCTTTGGGCGTAGGTATGACCTCCTCTGTAAGTATATGCCCTACTACAGAGTCGGCAACAGCCTTTACCGAACTGAAGAAAATAAATGTACGTGCCCGGGAAGCAAGGAACTGATCAAAGATCTGTTGTGTGAGTCCCGTATTGATATCAAAATATTCCTGAGCCGCGGCATTTTTTTTTGTATCATGCGCTTTTCCTGCCAGATGCACTACTGCCTCACATGCAGGCAAGTGATCCGACAGCCATTTTTCTTTTCCTACCTGGTTCCAGTGGAAAGTCCTGACCAGATCAGGGTTTACATTATCTATAACATCCAGTCCGTACAAAGACCAGTGTTTCAGATACCGACTCAGATGTGTGCCTACAAAGCCATGCGCACCTGTAATGAGAACATTCATAGTTAGGTTGATTTAATTATATTTTCCAGATGATCCATGCAGTGATTCAGATCAAAATACCTTTTGCAATAAGACTTACCTCTTTCTCCCATACTTTCCAGCACCTCCCGGGAACACTTGCTCAGTTTCAGGATGTGGTGTGCCAGTTCTGCAGAGTCTCCTGCCTTCACCACCCTGCCACATCCGGAATCTTCGATCAATGCTCCTCCTTCTCCATTCAGCATAGCTACCACCGGCTTTCCAAAAGCCATATAAGCCTGTAACTTAGCCGGGACTGTCAGATTGAAAATAAGTTCATCCTTCAACGCCAGTAACAAGACATCGGCTTGCCGGAAAAAGGCAGGCATAGCCTCCAGCGGGTAACGCCCGGGACAGTACACTGTTTCCTCCAGCCCGTGTTCCCGGATAAAGCCTTCTACCCAGTCCTTTTTTCTTCCATCACCGATCAGCACAAACCTGACAGACTTCTCTTCACGAAGCAATAAGGCCGCCTGCATGATATTCTCAAAATCCTGCGCTTCTCCTATATTACCCGCAAACATTACCCGGAATCCTTCAGGTAAATCAGGTAATCTTTCCGTATTAAACGTATGTTGATCTTCAAAAATACTCTCTGCCCAATTAGGAAAATAGATCAGCTTGTCTTTGTAATCTCCTTTTTGAAGAATGGATTCACTGAATCCCCGGGAGCTGATCAGGATCTTATCCGAGTGATTGTATATCCACTTTACCATCTGCTCAAAAAAGGAGAGTACATATCTATTTGTAACTCCTCCGGCAGAAACAAGACTTTCCGGCCACAGATCAAGTACCCAGAAATACAGAGGAGCTTTCATCATTTTTTTAGCGACAACGGCAGGGATCCCTTGTGTCACCGGAGAAGGTTCATGCACCAGGATCACATCGTACTTCTTTCTCAAAGAGAGAAAGAACACCCGGACAGAGGCAAAAAAGGCCCAGCTAAAATAGTTCAGTGCCAATCTCGTCCCACCTCCCTTGCCTCGTGGCAACAGGGAGGCACGTATGACCTCTACTCCTTTTATGGATTCTTTCCGTCGCTTCAACCAGCCGTATCCTTTGTGAAAAGATCCTTGCGGATAATTGGGTATACCCGTTAAGACAGTCACTTCATATCCTCTGGCTGCCAGTTCAAAAGCCATGTCATTGCTTTTGAAATTCTCCGGATAAAAGTATTGTGTGACCAGTAACACTCTCATTGGTCCGGTTTGATCATTCATACTCACACCATACGGTCCTTTTCACATAATCTGTATATGAAATAAGGATACGCACTATTTTATCACTTACATTGGGCATGGAATAATCATATACCTGCCGGAAATTGCGTTGAAGAATATCCTGATGCTGCAGTTCTGCCAGTCCCTGCAAAACACGCTCCGGGTTGAGCCCCACCATCATCACGCTGGCTTCCTCCATAGCTTCCGGCCTTTCGTGCGCTTCACGCATATTCAATGCCCTGAAGTTCAAGATGGAAGATTCTTCACTAATGGTCCCGGAATCACTCAGCACCGCATTGGAATGTATTTGCAGGTGATTGTAATCGCTCAAAGACATGGGTTTCATCAGACGCACCAGAGCGTGAAACCGGATCTGCTTCTGCTCTATCATCTTACGTGTGCGGGGGTGGCAGGAAACAATCACAGGCATCTCGTAGGTCTCAGCGATCCGGTTGAGAATACTCACCAGATCCGAAAAGTGCTTTTCACTGCCGATATTCTCTTCCCGGTGTGCCGATACAACAAAATAGTTGCCTCTCTCCAATCCCAGTTTTTGCAGGATATCAGACCGCTCTATCTGGGGAAGATAGGTATGCAGTACTTCAAACATAGGACTACCCGTCTTGATCACCCGGTCCGGCGAGAGACCTTCCCTCAGTAAATATTCGCGGGCAATGGAACTGTAAGTAAGGTTGATGTCACTGATGTGATCCACTATTTTCCGGTTACTCTCTTCCGGGACACGTTGGTCAAAACAACGATTGCCTGCCTCCATATGAAAAATAGGGATGTGCCGTTTTTTAGCAGCAATGGCACACAAACAGGAGTTGGTATCTCCCAGTACCAGAAAGGCATCAGGCTGTTCTTTTTCCAGCACCGGATCGATCCGGATCAGAATGTTACCTGCCGTCTCGGTGGCATTGCTGCCGGCAGCCTCCAGAAAATAATCCGGTTTTCTCAAGTTCAGATCTTGAAAAAATACTTCATTCAGTTCGTAATCATAATTCTGCCCGGTATGCACCAGAATATGTTCAATTGCCGTGCTGGCATCCAGCTTCTGCAACACACAGGCCAGACGAATGATCTCTGGCCGCGTTCCGACTACAGTCAGGACTTTCAAACGTTTCATCTATATATCTATTTTTAATATTGCCTCCCGTATGTATCCCACGGAAGATACGGAGACAGACAGGGTTAATCCCATCGTAAATTGTAAATCCGTAAATCGTAAATCCCTACACTTTCTCAACATACGTATCTCCATCCGTAGGATCATACCATTCGTTGATCCAGAATTGAGTATACAACTCTTCACTTCCCGTATTGGTAATGTTATGTGTATACCATACAGGCATATCCACATACGAGGGGCGTGAACCATCCAGTTCAAAATGAAGAACTTCCTCCGAACCAATCTTTCGCAATTGGATGAGTGCCTTTCCCCGGATCACGGTAAATCGCTCGATCTTACGGGTATGATAATGATTGCCCCGCGTCACTCCGGGTAGAGTGGTAGAGAAAGAGACCTGTCCGCCGATCCCCAGTTTTATGGTTTCCACAAATACCCCTCTTTCGTCCGAATGTTGTTTCAGGTACCTCGGATACGTTGCCGCAGGATTCATGTAACTACGAAAGGTATTGAACAAATTCACTTCATTCTTATCTTTAAGTACAGGAATGATCCCCTGTTCCAGATAAAGTTCTTTGTAATTCTTCATCAAAGAAAGAATTTCCGACACCCGTTTTTCCCAATCCCAGGGAACCACAACACGCTCCGTGAGAGTAGCCCCATGCCGATGCAGATCCAGGATCTTATCCCTTACAAACCGGCAGAGATTATCGATATAGATCAGTTTCACCCGGCTATCGGTGAGTATCTCCGGAGTCTGACCACAGGTAAGTTGATGGGAAAACGTAGCAACGAAAGAATTATAACCCGGTCTGCAAAACGGACCATATACATTGGGTACTACCATTCCCGTAAAAGACGCTCCCGTATCCTGTGCCCAGATCTCCAGCCTTTCCCGACCTTCTCTCTTCGATCTGCCATACAGATTATCGCTCTCCTCCTGGGTAGAAGAAGAGAACAGCACATAGGGTGTCACCTTCTCCTGCCGCATAGCGACAATCAGTTTTTCAACCAGTTCTATATTGGTTCGATAGATCGTTTCCGGCTCCGGGTGTCGGTTCATGGCAGCCAGATGCACGATCACATCGCATTGTTTCACAAACGACTTCAACTTTTGTTCCGACTGGAAATAATCATCTTCAAAAGGTATTCTTTCAAATACCTCAGGATAAAGCCCCAGCACATTGTAAAGATGAGTTCCCACAAAACCGGCCTGTCCGGTAATACCTACTCTTATCATAAAATATCTCCTCTGTTTTATCCATTACCCATGCACATTCTATTCTTCCTACAGACAGAATGCCTCATTCCGGATCAACAAATTACACTCTCACACATTCCACTGATCCGGATAAAGCACCTGTCAACACTTACTTCCATTGTTAACTGTAAATCCGTACATCGTAAATCCGTACATCCCTACACTTTCACTCTCCTGTCTTCCCGTACACACTCCAGTTTCAGCAGCAAAGTCTTCATCTCTTCCACATCCAGTTGATAGGTATTGTGAGAATGATAATCATCTATCTCAGAGATCTTCTGCTCCCCATCTACAAAATATTTATCGTAATTCAGGTCACGTGTATCGCAAGGCACCCGGTAATACTTCCCCATATCCTCGGCCTTGGCCATCTCTTCGCGGCTGACCAGGGTCTCATACAGTTTTTCCCCATGCCGGGTACCGATCACACGTATCTGCGTATCCGTCTCATACAATTCTTTCAACGCCTGTGCCAATACCGCCAGCGTAGCAGCAGGAGCTTTCTGTACAAACAGATCTCCATTTTGCCCATGCTGAAAAGCATACATCACCAGGTCCACCGCATCGTCCAGAGTCATCATAAAACGGGTCATATACGGATCTGTCACTGTAATGTCCTGCCCGGCCTTAAGCTGATCTATCCACAAAGGGATCACCGATCCCCGGCTGGCCATCACATTCCCGTAACGTGTACAACAAATGGTCGTTTCTCCTTCCTCACCCAGCTGCCTGGCCTTGGCTATAGCTACTTTTTCCATCATCGCCTTGCTGATCCCCATCGCATTGATCGGGTAACACGCCTTGTCTGTAGAGAGTACCACCACATTTTTTACACCGTGACAAATAGCCATTTCCAGTACATTTTCTGTACCTAACACATTGGTACGTACTGTCTGGATAGGAAAAAACTCACACGAAGGTACTTGCTTCAATGCCGCTGCATGGAACACATAGTCTACCCCCCGCATGGCACCATCCAGAGAGTTCTTGTCCCGTACATCTCCGATATAGAACTTCACCTTCGGACTCTGAAGCTGATGACGCATATCATCCTGTTTTTTCTCATCCCGGGAAAATATCCGGATCTCCCGGATATCCGAATTCAGGAAACGCTTCAGTACAGCATTTCCAAACGAACCGGTCCCGCCGGTGATCAACAATACTTTATTATCAAATACTGACATATGGTAAAAATTTAATTGTTTATTTCAGAGACTGTTCTGATTTTGATTGCTTTCTTCAGGATCTGCCAAAAGTCCTAAAGTTTTAAGTCATGAGTCATAAGTTACAAATGGTACGCAAATACTTTCGTCCCAACCCCGAAAGCGTTCCCCACCTCCCAAGCCCGAAAGTGCTCCCTACCTCCTAAGCCCGAAAGTGCTCCCTACCTCCTAAGCCCAAAGGGCTTAAATATGAATAACCCCCAGTGAAGCGAAACGAAGTGAAGCGACTGGGGGTAAACCCGAATCATACACAATTCAACTCCGAAGGTGTTGAATGCTCATTTATCCAATCCGCTTTGGTGTTGAAGGGAAAAGGCCGCTTGATACCCCCAGTCAGTGCGATTTACTGAGGTTATTGATATTCAATACCTTTGGTATTTTGAATTACTCCGTATAACCCCATCAAAGACATCCCCTACCGGCTATTTCTCCAGCATCTGTTCGTAAAGCCGTATATATTCTCTGTACTTTACATCCTTGTCATACTTGTCCAAAGCCCGTTTGCGGCAAGCCTTGGTGTAGGAAGATTTTCCCCTTTGTTTGATTTTCCGGATAGCCTCCGCTACGCCGGCAATGTCATGCAAAGGAACTGCCATACCCGTGTCCTCCGAAATTACTTCCGGACAAGCCGTTGTATCATATACGACAGCCGGCGTGCCACAGGCCAGGCTCTCGGCAATCGTCAGCCCGAAAGTCTCCTGATCCGAAAGGCTCACATGTACATCGGCCAGAGAGTAGATCCCGGCCAGTTCTTCGACATCTTCCGTACGCCCTATTCCCCGTATGTGCGGGGGTAAAGTCTCCAGCTGAGAAGGAGTCAAACCAACCAACATCAAGCGTTCATCTTCGGAAAGCAATCCGGAAAGTCTGATGAAATCTTCCAGCCCCTTTCTCCGGTCCCAGACATTGGCCACTCCCAGGATGATAAACTCGTCGTTATACCCATACTTCGCCCGCAGATCCTCTTTTCCGGGAGAAAACACCTTCGTATCTACACCGTTACTGATGGTACGAACAGGATACTTGTTGAGGAAAGATTGTTGCACCTCCCGGGTGAGCCATTCGGAAACACAAACAATTGTCATCCTGCCAGGAGAGGTAAACCTTCGCTTCTTGTCCCGGTAATTCCGGTAAGACCGGTCTATACCCAGACTCGCAGGATAAGAAGAAAGCAAAGGGCACCTTTCACAACCGGTCTTCCATTTCGCACATTGCTCCGATGTATAATAACAACAATGTCCCGTAAAAGGCCAGCAATCGTGCAACGTCCATACAACAGGAATATCTTTCTGTACCAGATAATCAAACAACAAGGGATAATTCAGATAATACCCGTGTATATTGTGTAGATGAACAATATCCGGGGAGATCTCTTCCACCCGTTTCAGAAACCGACGGGTAGCCCCTGCAGAAGCAAGTCCGTGCCGATCCAGCAGGCGACTTTCCAGTCCATGGAGCCAATGACTGGCTTTTCCACCGATAGAGATCTGAGAAGAATTGCCGGGTCTGGAAGAACGCCCATACGCAATGTAACTTTCCCAGGTTCCGGACAAGACCACATCTCCGATCTCCCCGGCAATCCGTCCGGTAGACCCCACATTAGCCGTCACATTGATCTGCAAAACCTTACGAGTCATCGCCTGATTATTTTACCCTCGCTGCTATCACCGGAAGGTTCACCAGCCAGAGCTTTCTTCAACACCTCAATCTGGTAGTAAGGATTGTATTTTTCTCTGATCTCTTTGAAACAAAGTTCTTTCAGTTCTTCTTTTCGTTCCGCAACGATCCGGCTCCATTTGCCTATCTTCTCCGCCAGATCGTCCGCATCGTTCTCCCGGAAGAAGTCACCGGTCACTCCTGGAGTGATGACCTCAAATTCGGGTCCCTGCGTAGAAAAATTGTCCTGGGTGATCACAGGGCATCCGTAAGTGAATGTATGGATAGCTGTAAGTCCCACATTTCCGGGAGATACACAGAGGTCCGCATTGTAGATCAGATCGGCCAGAACCTGCTCGTCGTAACAAGGACCATAGAACCAGACATTCTCCTGCAAAGCAGGGTCTACAGCATCGGCAATACCCGTACGGTCCACATCTTCTCCTACCAGCATCACATTATAATACTCCCCCTTTTCCCTCAACTTTGCCACAGCTGTCAGGAGTATATCTATTTTCTTACTCTTCTGGATACGTCCCACATATAGAATTACGGGAAAATCATTCTTAAAATGATCCGTATACACCGAAGAGTATGAAAGCCTGCTACGGATCTTCGTCTGCTGATCGTAATCCAGGGAATTGTACACACAATGCAGCTTCTTTCCATCAAATCCATTTTCGATCATTCCCGTCCGGGCATAGTCTCCATACAGGAAAGTCATATCTGCCAGGCCAAAATAGACCCTTTTTAAAAATTTCTTTACCCATCCTTCTCTCCCGTACCAGCCGTGTGTCCACAAGCCTATCTTTTTGCGGCTGAAAAATCCCAGGACCAGAAGTACCCAATTCGAAAGACATTGAAGATCACCAGTGAGTATATAAACAGTATATTGTTTATTGAAGAACAGAGAGGTTGCACCCGGTTGCCAATACACATTCTTATACAGATAGATATTGCGAAGTTCTTTCCTGAAACCGTTCAGAGAAGAATAATCCATCTTTTTAAGACTGGTCCGCACCTTATCTCCAAAGTAAAAGTCACATTTCAGTTCTCGGTCCATCAACGTGTAGATCGGTGCTCTGTAATGTACAGCTATGTTAAATATACAGCAGGTCTTACCATCCATTTCTTATCAGATTTATACGCATCCATGTAGCGCAACAAGAGTAACATACCTTTTGCTCATCACAGACGCCCGTCGATAACCGTTTTATCCAATACACCTTTGACATCGTACAACACACCATTGGGTTTGAGCAACTCTCTTAGGTTTATGCCTTTAAACTGATCGTGAGCCACACACAGGACCACCGCGTCAAAGGTGCCTTTATCTGCTTCCGTCAACTCCGGTTGTACCACCAGATTGTATTCCTCCCACACTTCCGCAGCCCGTGCATGCGGATCTACCACTTTAATAAAAGGAGTGTATTCTTTGAAGGTGCTGTAAATATCCACCACCTTTGTATTCCGGATATCCGGACAATTCTCTTTGAAAGTAACCCCCAGGATCAGTATTTTCGCATCTTTGACCAGTATCCCTTTCCGGTTGAGCAATTTGATCACCTGACTGCCTACATATTCCCCCATCCCGTCGTTCAATCTGCGGGCATCCGACATCAGGCGCGGTAACACTCCATAGATCTGGGCTTTCTGAATGAGGTAATAAGGATCCACACTGATACAGTGTCCTCCCACCAATCCGGGTCTCAGACGTATAAAATTCCACTTCGTAGCTGCTGCATCTATTACTTCCTGCGTATCGATTCCCATCGCGTTGAATATCTTTGCCAACTCGTTCATGAAAGCAATATTTATATCCCGCTGGGAATTCTCAATGATCTTGGAAGCCTCTGCTACCCGTATACAGGATGCCTTATGCGTACCATTTTCCAATACCGCATTGTACACACGATCTACCAGGTCTGCAATCTCCGGAGTAGATCCGGAAGTAACCTTGACAATCTTTTCTACGGTATGCTCTTTATCACCCGGGTTGATTCGTTCCGGACTGTATCCGGCAAAAAAATCGACATTGTAGGTAAGTCCGGAATATGCTTCGACTACCGGAAGACACTCTTCTTCCGTAACTCCGGGATAGACAGTAGATTCATATACAACCACATCTCCTTTTCCAATCACTTTGGCTACCGTTTCACTGGCTCGTATCAGGGGGGTCAGCACCGGACGGTTGTTTATATCTACAGGGGTAGGTACGGCGATGACATAAAAATTACAGTCTTTCAGTTTCTCTACATCCGTAGTACAAAAAAATCCTCTCTCCAGAGCTTCTTTCAGCAAACTGTCATCGACTTCATGGGTCACATCTCTGCCCGCCATCAATTGTTCTACTCTTGCCTGGTTCAGATCAAACCCCACTGTGGGGAATTTGGTAGAAAAAAGCCTTGCCAGCGGCAGTCCGACATAGCCCAATCCAATCACTGCGATTTTAATATTTTCCATCTTATTTATTCTGATTGATCATTTGTAAAGTCTGATTTTGTTCTTCCACACCGGTTGTATCTCCGGTAAGTTTCGCTTTCAGAGATAGAAAACGATACATATTCATCAACTTCCTCAAAAGAACAGGGTAGTTTAAACCCAGCTTATGGATCACATATTTATAGGACAGGAAGCCCAGTTTCATGGTGTTTCCGGAATAGGCCCGGTCATGCACCGGATGAAGATACCGGAGTTTTTTTGCGTAATAGATACGATCCCTGCCATGTCTCAGCAACTGTAAATGAATATACCTCTCCTCACCATAGAGAAACATTTTCTCATCAAAACCACCGAACTCTTCCAGGCTTGTTTTCCGAAATGCAAAGCAAGCTCCACTGAAACAGAACCTACTTTTGATATATACATTCAACAAACTACAGATCTTATGTACAAACAGGTTGGGCACAGACAGAAACAACATAAGAAAAGATTGCCCGGGCCTGTGTGGTGTCTCATACTGCCTCATACCAACGAGGTCGGCCTTTTGGTTTTCAAATATCTCCAGAAGTTCCCTGAATACCGGTTGTACCAATCTTACGTCCGGATTCATGATGGTGACAAAAGGAGCAGAGGAAGCTTTGATTCCGATATTGTTGCCAGCACCATAACCCAGATTCTCACGACAGGGAATGCACACAATCTCTTTATTGTATTGCCTGAGATGTACAAACAGTTCTTCTTGCTGTTTGCTGTTGTTATCTACAACGATGACTTCCAGATCCGTTCCTATATCGTTATATGTATATAAAGCCTCCAGACAGGCATATATATCCGACTCCGAATTGTAAGTCACAATGACTACAGATATTTTTTTCATTTATTTATGATCCTAAATACAAACATCAACTGAAAAATAGCAACCCCCATAAACAATGTAAAGTAAGGAATGCGTTGCCTGACCACCTCCCTGAAATACATCCAGAACAGGAACACCGAATAGATCAGGAAAAAATCCGTAATACGTGCCAGTTGCTCCACCGCACAGAATAAAGTAGTAACAAACAGTCCGAAGAAATATACATTCAACCATTTATAATACAAAGAGGGCATCCTGACGGGAGGAAATATAAAAAGAAGACCGGCAAAGATCTGAAACATGACACGATAAGGCAATATGTATTTTATTCCGGCCAGTTCATCCGCATAATAAAGCATTTTCTCAAAAGAGGTACCTTCCAGCAGATACACATTTGAGAATAAAAAATCTGAGATCGTAGTCAGAAGCCAGGCACTGAATCCGGCAAAGAACAAAGTAAATACAACCAGCCACGACAACAAATAAGAAGACTGTGTCATCCTCCTGCTATACCTGATGATCAGCAAAGCAACGATTCCGATGACAGAAGAGATATGAAAAGTCCATGCAAGCACACAGAAAAAGATTCCCAGCAGAATTTCCTTTCCGGTCAGTTTTTTTTTGTATAAAACCGATGCGCTGGCTATCAACAGAGACATGGCCAGCCCGGCCCGTAAAACAATGGCATTGTAATAATAACCAAAAAAAGCAAAATACAGAGTGACCAGCAAAATCACCTGAAACGCGTCTAATCTCTCTCCTGTAAATCTTCGGACAGACCATAGAAGCAATCCGATATTCGTCAACACGATCGTTGCAAAATAAAAAGCCACTTTTCCTCTCAACAGAAACTTCACAAGGTGAGTATACATCTGAAATCCCGGCTCGAAATAGAAATAATCCAGACTTATCATATTACCGGTCTGCACCTCATTGAAAAAATCCGCATAGGCAAGCGTATCGGGAACACTCAAAGGCCTGCTCATGATAAACACGCAATATATCCCTATCAGAAAATAAGCAACTATCTTTTTGTTTAAAAAGATCATCAGACAAGACACCAGACAGATAAAGGCTGCTACTGAAAGACTCATAAAAGAGTGTGGGAAGCTGTATAAATGTTACTCATTTTTTAATAATTGTGAGACGCGTCAGTTAACGTCGGCTGGTGGTTATCGCCTTGAAAAGAAAACAAACACATCATGTAAAGGGTGTATCAAAAGTAAATTTATATCCTTGTAAGAAATGCATCAACCAGCGGTCGACGTAGTCAACCATCGGTCAGCGAAGCTAATAGCCCAGTGGTTAAGCGGAACGTACCCTGAGACTATGAATGATACACACGAACAACCTTGAATCGTAGATCGACGAACTCAACACAAAGGTCGACGAGCTCAAAAGGTTCCGTTAAGACTTTTGATACAACCTCATCTTCTGTTTGTTTCCTTTTGTAGGTGATTTACTTGTAGAGACGCAATACTTTGCGTCTCAGAAAACAAAAATTTGCGTTTCAAAAACAAACATCTACTTACAATTTAGGAATCTCCCTGACCACATAACCGAGTTGATCGTACCACGAAAGCGTATGTTCCACACTGCTACGTATCTGTGCAGGGGACAACTTTACGGAACGATAGAAACGAATGATCTCCTCTATAGGTGCAGGAGAGTCATCTGCAGGCAATTTCATGATATAATCCCGGTGATCAAAATCCTCATTTTTCATGGAATAGACAAATGGAATACCGCGAGCAGCATATTCCACATTCTTTAAAGATTTTGCCTGATACAGGTTTTTCCGATGTCCTCCTATGGCTCCGATAGCCACATGAGCCCGGTCAAAGAATTGATCCAGTGTCTTTCCCGAAGCAGGTCCTGTCAGATGAACATACTCCGCCAGGTCATACGTATCTATCGCCTCTTTATACCGATCCAGTATCTCTTGCTTGCCACCTCCGACGATATAAAAATGAACGATCTCTTTACCTCCGTTTTTATAGTATTCGTATATGCCTTCTATCACCCTGTCGAATCCATGCCATTCGGCCATACTTGCTACTCCCAGAAAATTGACTACACCCTTTTCCGGAGGAAGCTGTTTCAAACGTATTCCGGTAAAATCCACTCCATTAGAGATTTTCACTGTAGGTGTCCCAAAGATGACGTCATCGTCCGAAAAAGTGACAATACGATCCACGTATTTATAAAAACGATTCCGGCAACGGTTTTCGATTCTTTTTTTCATACGGCTCAGCCAGGTAGTTGTCTTTAGCTCTCCGTCGTAGGGATAAGTAGGGATCTCGATGAAGATCTTCACACTCTGTTTTTTCAGATCCTTCAGAAAAGAGAGAAAAAAGGGATTGGCAAAATGGGTATAACGTATGTAAATCACTTCTATCTTCTGCTCTTTTATATAGGTATAGATCATCCCATAATCCGTAAAAAAGCGAAACCTCGACAAAAGACCTCCCCCTATGCTCCCCAGCACACGATCCTTCACCATATAACGCTTTACTCCCGATTCGTCCGGGTTTAGGGAACAAAGGTCTATATCCATCCCCCATTTCCGGAAAGCCTCATACTGAGACCTAATTTTCTTACTGATTCCGTGCGATTCTGTAAGGTGTTGAAACACCAGAAACAACATTCTCATTTTCTAAACTTCATTATTTCATTCTTAATTTCAAGATATACCGGAAAGCGGAGACATTCATAGATCAGAATATACAATCCGACGGCAGTTACCACCTGAAGTACCAGGCACCCTACCAGAGACTCCACAAAAAAAGTAAACAGATAAATAATACCTGAAACCACTACAGA
>DALZBD010000034.1:0-14662 GCA_031977515.1 Bacteroides sp.
GATCTTTCCCAATTGCGTCCGCTTCCTATTGAAGCTTTGAAAAAGATAACTGATGCGCTGGATATTGAGTATACTTATGAATCCAATCGGATCGAAGGTAATACTCTTACATTGCAGGAAACTGCTTTGGTCGTAAACGAAGGTGTCACAATTTCCGGTAAGCCCATGCGTGAACATCTGGAAGCGATCAATCATGCTCAGGCTGTTGATTTTATTAAGGAGATTGCCAGAAAAGATATTCAGATAGATGAGCGTACGGTAAAAGAAATACATGCTTTGGTTCTGCATGGGATCGACCGGGAAAATGCCGGGAAGTATCGCACTGTTGGTGTAATGATCTCCGGTAGCCAGCATATGCCTCCGCCACACTATCTGATTGAGGAAGAGATGCAGAATTTTATAAAAGAGTCTCACCGTAAGGAACAACTTGGTGAACATCCGGTTTTGATTGCTGCGTATTTACATTCGGAGTTGGTACGTATCCATCCGTTTATTGATGGGAACGGACGCACTGCCCGTTTGCTTATGAATTTGTATTTACTTCGTCACGGCTATACTCTGATCGCTCTGAAAGGGGACAATGAACAGAAAATCAGATATTATACAGCACTGGAAAGATCACATACAGAAGCAGATCCACATGATTTCAATCAGATCGTTGCAGAGGCTGAGTTGGAGTCTCTGAATCGATACATACATATTATTGCAGAATAGGTATATAGATTACTTTGATCTACCTGCTATCAGAATTATAAATAGAAAGCCGCTTCCGAATTTTAGTAGGCGGCTTTCTATTTATAATTCTGTTTCTTTTATTTCCTGATAGAGGGTAGGCCATTCGTTGTACAGTGTCTGCATGGAAGGAAACAACAAATCAGCTCCTGCATCCAATAGTATCTGATCTTCCAGTGGCCCGGTATTGACGGCGATGGTAAAGATACCTGCGCGTGAAGCTGACTCTACTCCTAAGGGAGCATTTTCTATGACAATGGCTTCATGGGGTTGCAGACCTCCTTTTTTCAATGCCATCAGGTAGGGTTCCGGATTGGGCTTCCCGTATGTTACATCGAAAGCAGTGACCATCAGTTCCTGCCGGAACATACCCGGAAAAAAAAGTTCCAGTTTGCTCAACAACGAGTCCTGCCCGGAACCGGTGACTACCGTAGGTACAAGACCTTCTTGTTTGACCCGTTGCAACAGTTCCCTGGCTCCCGGCATGGGCTGTGCCTGTGGGTGCTTGTTAAACTCTGCGGTCTTGAGCCTGTAAATCTCTTCGATTTCCTGTGGAGTTGCATCCCGGTGGTATTGGCGGTTGTAGACAATGTTTATGGTACCTGCTCCGGTGCGTCCTTCGTGCATATACGCCTCTTCGCGACTGAATATAAGCCCCTGGCTCTTCATGGTCTGGTACCATGCTTCCTCGTGCCAGGGCATGGAGTCGAAGAGTACGCCGTCCATATCAAAAAGTACGGATCGAAGTGAGATACATGGATAGGAGGAACGACGGAGGTAGTTGCTGATAGCTTCCTGATACATGAATCTTATTTCTTTTTATGAAATGCAAAGATACTATTTTTGCGCATTAAAATATAATGCCTATTTTTGCAGCATTAACAATCAAAGGATTACATGAATAAAACTTTGCTGATACTGAGTCTGTTCCTGGCTTTTTCGTTTTCGGCCTGTACAAACTCGGATGGAGATGATACACCTGTGATTAACGTGTTGGGAGTTTTTCTGAATGATGGAGACACCAACTATGCCAGACAGTGGGATGCACTTCCTGTGCTTACACGCAGGGATACATTGGATGTCATTATGAAACTGGATGGGAAGGGAGCCGATCTGAAATCTTTTCAGGGTTCTCTGCTTAATGATGAACAAGGTAGCTTAATTAAAATCATTTTAGAAGAGGCCAATTCGGAGGATATATCTGATGATCCCAATTTTACCAATCGTGATGAATACCGATTGGGTTTTGTGGATGGAGTTGCGACCAGTGAGATCACAGCCAGGATTTGTATCCGTACTACTCAGGAGGAGGAGATCGATCTGGGATTTTATCTTTTTGTCAAAGAGAATACCAGTCAGGGCGATCCACTGAAACTCTTGTTGCAGACAGGAGAGAGGATTGAGGAGGAAGAACCACAATCTACAGAAACCAACGAATAACCGGAATATCTGCCGGGAAAGAGTTCAAATAAAAAAGGAATCCAAACGGATTCCTTTTTCTATGTCTTGTAAAACTTCGATCAGAGTTTCGCACGTATCGCTTTGGATTCCTCTTCGTATCCCGGTTTGTCGAGCAGGGCAAACATATTTTTCTTGTAAGCCTCTACACCCGGCTGGTCGAATGGATTTACACCCAGGATATAACCGCTGATGCCGCAAGCTACTTCAAAGAAATAGAGCAACTCACCGATGCTGTATTCGCTCACTTCGGGGATCACCAGACGGATGTTGGGCACACCACCGTCTACGTGGGCAAGCTGCGTACCCAGTTCGGCCATTTTGTTTACCTCATCTACCCGTTTGCCGGCCAGGAAGTTCAGACCGTCGAGGTTGGCTTCATCAGAAGGCACAGTCAGCGTATGATTGGTTTTCTCTACAGAGATCACTGTTTCGAAGATCGTGCGTTCACCTTCCTGTATCCACTGTCCCATGGAATGAAGGTCGGTAGAGAAGTCTACAGCCGCAGGGAAGATACCTTTGTGCTCTTTTCCTTCCGATTCGCCGTAAAGTTGCTTCCACCATTCGCTCACGTAGTGAAGTTTGGGGTTGTAGTTGACCAGGATCTCGATCTTCTTACCCTTCTTGTAGAGCTCGTTGCGGGTAGCCGCATAGACAGCCGCCGGGTTGTCTGCAAACGGAGTATCCACACCACAGGTCTTTTCCATATCCACAGCACCTGCTACCAGTTTTTCGATATCAAAACCGGCAATAGCTATAGGCAGCAGACCCACCGGAGTCAGCACCGAGAAGCGTCCGCCTACGTTATCAGGGATCACGAACGATTTGTATCCTTCGTTGTTCGCTGTTACACGGGCAGCTCCTTTGTTGGCATCGGTGATGGCTACGATCACTTTCTTTGCCATCTCTTTGCCACGCTGGTCTTCACACTGTTTTTTCAGCAGACGGAAAGCCAGAGCAGTCTCGGTAGTAGTACCCGATTTGGAGATATTGATCACACCGAATTTCTTATCTTTCAGGTATTCGGTCAGTTCGTACAGGTAATCCTCACCGATATTGTGTCCGGCATACAGGATCACCGGATTTTCTTTCTTTTCCTGCAACCAGGCAAAACTGTTTGAGAGAGCCTCGATCACAGCTTTCGCTCCCAGATAGCTGCCACCGATACCGGCCACTACTACCACTTCACAGTTTTCACGCAGCACCTGTGCGGTTGCTTTCAGGTCTGCCAATTCTTCTGCGGTAATGGAAGAAGGCAGATGCAGCCATCCGAGGAAGTCATTACCTTTTCCTGTACCGTTCTCCAAAGCTTCGCGTGCAGCTTTCGCCTGGCTCTCATAGCCATAAACTGCCTCTTTGGAGATAAACCCCAATGTTTTTTGAATGTCTAAAGTTATCATATTCTTTATTTTTAGAGAATAACCATTCTGATGATATCGTATGTCTGTTCCAGATCAGCGGAAAGAATCGGTCAATAGTTTGATCTCGATCATGGGGGAGATCCGCTCATACAATATGTTGTAAACAGCGTCAAGTATCGGCATGTTTACGTGGTGGTGTTTATTGATCTCTTTGATACACTTGGTGCCGTAGTAACCTTCGGCGATCATCTCCATCTCTATCTGCGCACTCTTCACCGAATAGCCTTTCCCGATCATGGAGCCAAACGTACGGTTGCGGCTGAAGTTGGAATAGCTGGTCACCAGCAGGTCGCCCAGGTAAGCAGACTCATCTACATTTCGATCGAGCGGGTGCATAGCGTTCAGGAAACGGTTCATCTCCTGTATGGCATTTGACATCAGCACCGCCTGGAAGTTGTCTCCGTATTTGAGTCCGCTACAAATCCCTGCCGCGATGGCATAGACATTTTTCAGTACCGAACTGTATTCGATACCGGCAATGTCATCGGTCACGGAAGTTTTGATGAAACCACTCCCCAGCCTTCGTGCGAAGATGCGTGCTTTGTCCTTGTCCGGGCAGGCAATGGTCAGGTAGGAGAGGCGTTCGAGTGCTACCTCCTCCGCATGGCAAGGGCCTCCCAACACAGCAATGTTGGCAGGAGGCACACCGTACTCTTTGGTGAAATATTCCGAAATGATCAGGTTGTCATCCGGTACGATACCCTTGATCGCTGTGATGATAAACTTATCACGGATACGGGTTTTCAGTTTCTTCAGATGCGCTTTCAGATAAGGCGATGGCGTGGCAAAGATCAGTGTATCCGAGTCCTTTACAATATCGTTGATATTGGAGCTGAACCGGATCTGTTTCATATTGAACTTCACCGAAGTGAGATAGGCCGGATTGTGTCCCAGACGTTTGAAGTCTGTGATGCGGTCGTCCCGTCTCATGTACCAGTTGATTTCGTCACTGTCCTGGGTCAGTACCATTTTGGCAATGGCTGTGGCCCAGCTGCCTCCGCCGATGATCGCTATCTTACCGGGTAATTTCATTACTTATGAGTTAAGTTTTTCTACCCATCCGGTGACGTCATTGACTGACGGGCTGGTCAATTCAAGCTTGTATTTCTTGTTGATGCCACAAATATCCTGATGGAGTTTCTGTGGGTTCACATCTTTCATATCTTCTACCAGGTGATATCCTGCTTTCTGGATCACCTGTACCCATTCTTCGGGAATTCCCAGTTCGATGTATTTCGAAACATGATCTTTCCTGATTGTCTTTTCCGGGCGCATCTGCGGGAAGAACAGTACCTCCTGGATAGCACTCTGACCGGTCATCAGCATCGTCAGGCGGTCCATACCGATACCCATACCCGAAGTCGGAGGCATACCGTATTCCAGCGCACGTACGAAGTCCATATCAATGAACATCGCTTCGTCGTCTCCCTTTTCACTGAGTTTCAGCTGGTCCTGGAAACGCTCCAGTTGGTCGATCGGGTCGTTGAGCTCCGAATAGGCATTGCATATCTCTTTTCCGTTGATCATCAATTCGAAACGCTCGGTGAGTTCCGGATGTTCGCGGTGCTTCTTGGTCAGCGGCGACATCTCTACCGGATAGTCGGTAATGAAAGTCGGCTGTATGTAGTTTCCTTCGCAGAATTCTCCGAAGATCTCATCGATCAGCTTGCCCTTGCCCATGGTATCGTCGATCTCCATGTTCAGCTTGCGGCATACTTCACGGATCTCCTCTTCCGATTTGCCCATCAGGTCGTAGCCTGTATGATCTTTGATCGCTCCGAGGATCGTCACCCGCTTGTAAGGAGCCTTGAAGTCGATCTCCTGATCTCCCACAGTCACTTTGGTGGTGCCGTTCACATCCATACAGATCTTTTCGAACATCTTTTCGGTGAACTCCATCATCCAGTTGTAATCCTTGTAAGAGACATAGATCTCCATACAGGTAAACTCCGGATTGTGGGTGCGGTCCATCCCTTCGTTGCGGAAGTTCTTGGAAAACTCGTATACACCCTCAAAGCCACCTACGATCAGTCGTTTCAGGTATAGCTCGTTGGCAATACGCAGGTACAACGGAATGTCCAGTGCATTGTGATGCGTGATGAAAGGGCGTGCCGACGCTCCGCCGGGGATCGCCTGCAACACAGGTGTTTCCACTTCCATATAGCCTCTTTCGTCGAAGAATTGACGCATGGAGGAGTATACCTTGTTACGTTTGATGAATATATCTTTTACCCCTTCGTTCACCACCAGGTCCACATAGCGCTGGCGGTAGCGTAGTTCCGGATCTTCGAAAGAGTCATACGCCACGCCGTCTTTGTATTTAACGATGGGCAGAGGCTTGATGGATTTGGCAAGTACCGTGAGTTTCTGTGCGTGTACGCTGATCTCACCCATCTGTGTGCGGAATACATACCCTTCGATACCGATGAAGTCGCCCAGGTCGAGCAGGCGTTTGAATACTACATTGTAGAGGTCTTTGTTCTCCTCCGGACAGATATCGTCACGGGTGATGTAGACCTGGATACGACCTTTGGAATCCTGCAGTTCCACGAAAGAGGCCTTTCCCATGATGCGGCGGCTCATGATGCGTCCGGCGATCGAAACCTGGCGGGGTTCAGCGCCCTCTTCGTCTTTGAATTCGGATTTTATATCTGTAGAAAAAGCGTTGGTTACATACTGTGCCGCGGGATAGGGATCGATGCCCATTTCGCGGAGTTCGTTCAGACTGTTACGCCTTATAATTTCCTGTTCACTTAGTTCTAAAATGTTCATTTTGTTAGATATTGACTCAGTTTTCGGGGCAAAAATACGAAACATTTTTTATTTTACGGCATGATAAGTGCCCTATTTCATGCGGAGAGCCTTTGCAAACGTTGTTTTGCCCCATTTGCCATTTCTTGCTATATTATTAAGACGGTATTTAAAGGTTGCGGTTCTCTTGTCGGTGTCTGAAGAATTGGTTAATTTTGCAGGTTCAAAATAAAATAGGTATGGTTGGTAATAATGCACCCACGGAGTTGGGTAGCCAGAAAATCGGCAAACTGCTGATGCAATATGCGATCCCGGCGATCATAGCGATGACCGCTTCCTCTCTTTACAACATGGTAGACAGTATCTTTATCGGTCATGGAGTAGGGCCTCTGGCCATTTCCGGGTTGGCAGTCACGTTTCCGTTGATGAACCTCGCAGCGGCATTCGGCTCTCTGGTCGGAGTGGGGGCTGCTACGCTGATCTCTGTGAAACTCGGTCAGAAAGATTACGATACGGCACAGCGCGTATTGGGAAATGTGGTCGTGTTGAATCTCACGATTGGTATTGCCTTTACGATACTTACCCTGATGTTTCTGGATCCGATCCTTTATTTCTTCGGAGCCAGTGAAGATACCATTGTATATGCACGGGATTACATGCAGATCATCCTGCTGGGTAATGTGGTCACCCATCTTTATCTGGGGCTCAATTCCGTATTGCGCTCTGCCGGGCATCCCCGGAAAGCCATGGTGGCTACGATTGCTACTGTGATACTCAATACCATCCTTGACCCTATCTTTATCTTCGGATTCGAATGGGGCATACGCGGAGCTGCTTATGCCACCATCCTGGCCCAGATCGTCTCTTTGTTGTGGCAGTTTAAACTGTTCAGCAACAAACAGGAACTGATCCACTTCCGTCCGGGTATCTTCCGCCTGCAGAAGAAGATAGTCCGGGCTTCTCTGGCCATTGGTATGTCTCCGTTCCTGATGAATCTGGCGGCGTGTTTTATTGTGATCCTGATCAACAACGGACTGAAACGTTACGGAGGAGACCTTGCTATCGGTGCTTATGGTATTGTCAACCGCATCGCTTTCCTCTTTATCATGGTGGTGATGGGACTCAATCAGGGTATGCAGCCTATTGCGGGATATAACTTCGGTGCCCGTCAGTACGACCGGGTCACTTCCGTATTGAAGATAACCATTCTCTGGGCCACGGTGATTACTACCACGGGATTCCTGATCGGGGAATTTATGCCCGAACTGGCGGTATCCGCATTCACTACCGATGCTCAACTGGTCGCTTTGGCGGCAGAAGGACTACAGATCGTGATGCTGGTCTTCCCGATTGTCGGTTTCCAGATGGTGACATCCAACTTCTTTCAAAGTATTGGTATGGCAGGAAAGGCTATCTTTCTCTCCCTTACCCGACAACTGATCTTTCTGGTTCCCTGTCTTTTGATCCTGCCTCGTTTCATCGATAAAGGGATCTGGTGGAGTCTTCCCCTGTCGGATCTGTTGGCCAGTCTGGTTTCTGCTTGTCTGCTGTTCTGGCAATTCCGTCAGTTCAGGAGAATGGCACGGCAGCAACAAGCCGATTAAGAGAATATCTCTTTTTCAGGAGAATGCCGGGAATATAGCGGGCAGTATATACGCAGGTAACAAAATGTTATTTTGAAGGACTTCTGACAAAATGATTTTCTGAGATCATTTCCCGGAGGTATTTGCGGACAATAAAATGCGTGCGTGAAAAACTCCCTAAAAATCAGTTTGTCGAAAATCAAATAGATGTCTGATTTTGTGCGAATGGCATATTTTTGATTATAAAGATGTGATATTGTTGATGATATGTCGGCTGAAAAACTCTCTTTTATTGTAAAATGAAAGTGTGTAGTTGATTGCTTTTTTGCTTCTTTCAGAACAAAAAAGTGGATTTTCAGAGAGTAAAAGTTCTTTGTCTGTAAAGGACAAGTCGTTTACTTGCAAAGGACAGGTCGTTTATTTGCAAAGGACAGGTCGTTTATTTGCAAAGGACAGGTCGTTTACGTGTAAAAGACAGGTCCTTTACACGCATAAATAATCATGGTTTTTTGCTTAAAGTGAATATTGTTGCTGTTTTAGTTATAAATATGCAGTCTTGCTCTTCTGTTTGTGGATTTTGATATCTTGTCAGAATAAGCGAATCTTTTATTTTTCTATCAAAAAGATTTGATAATCTGTTGTTTTCTGACAATTTGTGTATAGGTGACGGTTGCGGGTTCTCTTCGGAGAGTATTTTTATCTCTTCTTTATTTTTTACTTAGAAACTGTTTTGATTTTGTTCGTTTCTTTATTCAGATGCAAATATGCGTCTCTACGTTCTTTGTTTGTTATCTTTTGAAGGTGATGATAGCGTGCTTGTAGAGACGCATATTTGCGTCTGAAAATAGAAAAATGGGGTAAAAAGAAAATAGAAGAAAGAGCGAAAAATCTCTTTAATAAATTAGTTATAGAAAATCAAAACAGTTTCTAAGCAATTGTCAGAACTTTGACTGACGTTGATCGCCTCAGTTGAGTTCATGGATCTTCGATATACTTAATAAATAATTATAGGTATTCTTCGCTCTTCCTTTTGTGTTGTTTTTGTGGATTTCTTCTGTGATCTGAGACGCAAAGTATTGCGTCTCTACAAGTGTATCACCTTCAAAAGAAAACACAACGCGTGTAGAAACATTGGTGCGTTGTACCTCAGATAAAGAGTAAAAATGCCTATAATAAACTTTTTGTGGAAAATTTAAATAGGCTTTTAAACACTTTTTGAATAAATTCCTTATGTTTGTAATAAGAGCCGGATCAAACAGGCTATAAGCTAATACAATGAATATGACAGATCCTTATGTAATAAATATCGGCCGCCAATTGGGAAGCGGAGGAAAAGATATCGGCGAGAAACTGGCCCAGCGCCTCGGTATAGACTTTTACGACAAAGAGTTGATCAATCTGGCTTCCGAGCACAGCGGATTGTGCAAAGACTTTTTCGAAGAGGCAGATGAGAAAGCCTCACAGAGTCTGGTCAGCGGATTGTTTGGGATGCGCTTTCCTTTTGTCAACGATGGGGCAGTGGGGTATACCAATTACCTGAGCAACGATTCTCTTTTCAAGATACAGAGTGATGTGATCCGCAAGCTGGCAGCGGAAAAACCGTGTGTGTTTGTCGGACGCTGTGCCGATTACATCCTGCGCGAGCATCCCCGATGTGTGAATGTCTTTATATCTGCACCTTCGGAAGTACGCATCCAACGTCTGTCGGACTCTTTGCAGATCTCTTCCAAAGAGGCCGAAGGGCTGATCTATAAAATAGACAAGCGGCGCGCAGAGTATTACAACTACTACAGTTACAATACCTGGGGCGCCGCTGCCACTTATCATTTGTGTATCGATTCTTCCCTGCTGGGTATCGACGCTACGGTCGATATGCTGGAAGATTTCGTCCGGAAAGCTTTAAAACTTTAGGGCACTCTTTACGGTGTATTTCCTTTTTAGACGCAAATATGCGTCTCTACAAGTGTATCGCCTTCCAAAGAAAACAGGCATAATGTAGAGACGCATATTTGCGTCTTCAGATTTCCGTCTGAGAAAGGGAAACAGTCTGAAAAAGCCTCCCAATAAAAAAACGGGCAAAATGTAAACAGTCTCTTGAAGTGACTCTGTTAATGTGTAAACTCAATCCTTTTACATCAAAAGCAGTAAGATCATCTGACCGGCCAGGATACGCAGGAACATCGTAAGCGGATATACTGTCGAATAACCCACTGAAGGTGCGTCATTGCTTGCCGCCTGATTGGCGTATGCCAGTGCCGGAGGATCTGTATTGCTTCCTGCGATCAATCCCATCAGGATGAAATAATTGACTTTGAAATAGAGGCGTGCGATGGCACTTATGATCAGAAGCGGGATGACTGTGATCAGGAAACCGATCCCTACATACAACAGACCGTCTCCTTCTACCACTGTCTGTACAAAGTTGGCACCTGCCTCAATCCCTACACTGGCCAGAAACAGGACGATACCTATCTCCCGCAGCATTAGGTTGGCGCTCTGGGTGGTATAGGTGACCAGTTTCAGTTTGTGTCCAAATCGTCCGATCAGGATAGCTACCACCAGTGGTCCTCCTGCCAGCCCCAGTTTCACAGGTGTTGGTATACCCGGAAAAGCAATCGGCAGGCTGCCCAGCAGGATCCCTAAGAAAATACCCACGAATATAGTGACGATATTGGGATGATCCAGTCTTTTGAGCGAATTACCCAGTACACGTGCCACACGCTCTACAGCATCTATCTCGCCTACTACCATCACACGGTCGCCCACCTGCAATACCAGGTTGGGATCGGCAAACAGATCTACCCCCGAACGGTGTATACGGGTTACATTCACCCCATAGATACTGCGGAAGTGCATTGCACCCAGCGTCTTTCCGTTGATCTCCGAACGTGTCACCAGGATGCGGCGCGATACCATAGGGGTATCCTGCTTTTCCCAATCCACCTCTATCTTTTTTCCGATGAACGCGGTTACAGCTTCCGCATCCTCTTCTGAGCAAACCACAAACAACTGGTCGCCGCTGTGGAATACAGTCTCATGATTGGGGATACTCACATGGTCGTTGTGACGGATGCGTGAACACACAAACGGACGACCCAGGAAGTTTTTTACCTGAATCAGGCTTTTCCCGTCGATCGATTCGTTGCGCACCTCCAGGTGCATCATGTGTGGCTGGTGTTGTATGTCACTGTTCTGGCTTTTGAGTGCCTCTTCCTCCTTATCCAGATTGATGCGGAAAAGGTAACGTACGGCAATGATAGATCCGATGATACCCACTACTGCCAGCGGATAGGCACAGGCATATCCCAGAGCGATCTGTGGCCCGTCGTAGCTGAGCTGGCTCAATGCTTCCTGCGCAGCCCCCAGACCCGGAGTATTGGTGACCGCACCATAGAGGATACCTACCATCATCGGGAGCTCGATGCGCCCGCCGAGGCCGTAATAAAATCCCAAAGCCACTGCAATATTCAGAAGTACGATCCCAACAGCCAGCAGGTTGAGCGTCATTCCTCCTTTCTTGAACGAAGAGAAAAAAGAGGGACCCACCTGTAGTCCGATACAGAAAACAAACAAAATAAGGCCGAAGTCACGAATGAAATGAAGGATATGATGATCGCCCGTAAAGCCGAAGTGTCCCATCAATATCCCCATAAACAACACAAAAGTAACCCCCAATGAAACCCCGAAAATCTTGATCTTACCCAGTAGAACACCCCCGGCTATCACAAACGCATACAGAAATACGATATGTGCCACCGAACTGGGATTCCACAACAAATCCTGTAACCAGTTCATAATTATATTTAAGTGTAGTTAAAAATCGGGCGCAAAAGTAGTCATAACGATTCACGCGGTCAAATATTTCAGGAGACTTTTTTCTGAAAGGTCAGTTAAATTTTGAAAGGGTGGTTTGGAAGGGATTCTGGCGGTGTAATGTTTTGTGAGGTATATATGTATTCATATCACGGGTATGCCAATTATTTGATGGATGCTAGCCGTATAGTATTACTTGTATAGTATTACCTGTGTACTATGGCCTGTATGTATCAGTTGCATAGCTGTTATATGTCCCTCTCAGCAGAGTAGCGATTGCCTGCTCCTATGGGCAATGTCATTCAGTTAAGGAATTTATGCTATTGCTTGTGTCTTTCCCTGTCCCATCGGTCTACACATGATATACTGCCTCTCCGAGGCGTAGGGCAGTGGGATATGTACAGAACAATGGTATCAGGCACAGACAACAAGAATCTCTTAACTGAATGACATTTCCCCTACGGGGCTTGAAGAAACATGGAACAGCTATGCGGCTGATATATACAGGCGATCATAATACATCTGTCAAAGACCTGCAATCACGATATGGCTGATAAAAACACCTCTTCAAAAATAAAACATTCAAACCTCTCCGGACAGGATGGAATTTTTCTCAAAAAAAATCCCTTGTATAAAGGAATTACGTATATTTGCAGGTCGATTGAATTACGATTTACCGATTCGCGGGATAGCTGGGGGAATGTAGAAAGACAATGGGTGCCTTTTCTATAAAATACCCGTGAGTAGCCGCTGGTCTGTAGGTCGTAATTTTGCAATCGGAGTACTCTCTAATCTTATTTTAATTTTAAATAAACTATGGCAGACAGTAAAGAAAAACTCTTCTCGGATTTTCCACCCGTTAGCACCGAGCAATGGATGGAGAAGGTCACAGCCGACCTCAAGGGGGCCGACTATGAGAAGAAACTCGTTTGGAAGACAAACGAAGGATTCAAAGTAAAACCTTTCTACCGCATGGAAGACCTCGAAGGCCTGAGTACCACAGATGCTCTTCCCGGCGAATTCCCTTACCTGAGGGGAACCCGAAAACACAACAACTGGCTGGTGCGCCAGGAGATCTGTGCGCAATGCCCGAAAAAGGCAAATGCCAAAGCACTTGATATCCTGATGAAGGGAGTGGATTCGCTCTCTTTCCACATCCGCACCGAAGAACTCAATGCTGAGTACGTACAGACGTTGCTGGATGGCATCATGGCGGAAGCTGTGGAACTCAACTTCACGATCTGTCAGAGCCAGGTAGTCGAACTGGCCGAATTGCTGGTGGCTTATTTCCGCGAAAAAGACTACGACGTGAAAGAGTTGCAAGGCTCTATCAACTTCGATCCTTATAACAAGATGTTGCTCAAGGGCAAGGAGAAGGGGGATATCGTGCAGACAGCCAAAACGCTGATCGAGACCACACAGGTACTTCCTGCCTACCGGGTACTGAATGTAAATGCCATCACTCTCAACAACGCAGGTGCCTATATCTCCCAGGAACTCGGCTATGCGCTGTCCTGGGGAAATGAATACCTGAGCGCACTCACAGAGATCGGTGTTCCTGCGGCTCTGATCGCCAAGAAGATCAAGTTCAACTTCGGTATCAGCTCCAACTACTTCCTCGAGATAGCCAAATTCCGCGCTGCCCGTCTGCTATGGGCCAACATCGTATCTTCTTACAATCCCGAATGTCTGCGCGAGTGCGACAATCAGGGACCCGACGAAGAATGCCGTTGTGCAGCTAAGATGAAGATACACGCCGAAACCTCTTCGTTCAATCTGACTCTGTTCGATGCACACGTAAACCAGCTTCGTACACAGACAGAAGCCATGAGTGGCGCGCTGGCCGGAGTAGATTCACTCACAGTGACTCCGTTTGATAAAGTATACCAGACTCCGGATGAATTCTCCGAGCGTCTGGCACGCAACCAGCAATTGCTGCTGAAAGAAGAATCGCACTTCGACAAGGTAACAGACCCTGCCGCCGGTTCTTATTATATCGAAAACCTGACTGTATCCATCGCCAATCAGGCCTGGGAGATCTTCCTCGGAGCGGAAGATGCAGGCGGATTCTATGTTTCTCTGCGCAACGGTTCGGTACAGAAAGCCATCAATGAAAGTGGCAAGGCACGTCACGAGGCAGTAGCCCGTCGTCGCGAGATCCTGTTGGGAACCAACCAATACCCCAACTTCACCGAGACTGCCGGGGAGAAGAAACCTGTGACCTGCTGCTGCGGGTGTGGACAGGCCGGGGAAAAAGAGGTGGATACACTGAATATGGCTCGTGCCGCCAGCGAATTCGAAGCGCTGCGTCTGCAGACCGAAGCTTCCGGCAAACGTCCGAAAGCCTTTATGCTCACCATCGGAAACCTCGCAATGCGTCAGGCCCGTGCACAGTTTGCCTGCAACTTCCTGGCTTGTGCCGGATACGAAGTGGTCGACAACCTGGGCTTCGAGACCGTAGAGGCCGGAGTAGAAGCAGCATTGGCTGCCGGTGCCGATATCGTGGTGCTTTGTTCGAGCGACGATGAATATGCCGAATATGCTGTTCCTGCTTTCAAAGCAGTAGGCGGTCGCGCGATGTTCATCGTGGCCGGTGCACCCGCCAATGCAGACGAACTCAAAGCCGCTGGTATTGAGAACTTCATCAATGTGCGTTCCAACGTATTGGAAACATTGAAACAGTACAATGCCCAATTGTTGAAGTAAACCCTTCGAACGTTTATTAAGTAAAGAAAAACATGAGACCAAATTTCAGAAATATAGATATCTATGCCGCTTTCCAACCGGTCGACGGAGCGGAGTGGCAGAAAGAGAACGGCATCAGTGCCGACTGGGAAACACCCGAACACATCGGTGTGAAACCCGTTTATACCAGAGAAGACCTCGAAGGGATGGAGCATCTCA
>DALZBD010000035.1:0-14609 GCA_031977515.1 Bacteroides sp.
ATGCGGGGTACCTATGGCACCTTTCTCAAATCTGACCTTTACCATCATCATCTGGCCATCGTATCCCATGATCTGGCGGGTAACTCCTGTTCCTGCGGGTTCCCATACGATCTCTTGCTCATACAGGAAGTTGTTGCTTCTGGTTTTCATCGTTCTGTAAATAGTATGTTTTTCCGGTAGTCCGGTATAGATGATTTTTACAAAGATAGTAAAAGCTTTTTTCAGACAGAAGAACATAAGAACAAAAGAATTTAATAACGGAGATCCGGATCATGGCAACAGTCACAAAGAAATCTGTTCTTATGTTCTTCTGTCTAAAAAAGTACATATCCAGGTCTCCCATATGGGCATGTCTCAAAATTATCTGATGCTCAGAATACCAATAGCCGGTACTCTGATGAATTTTTCCACCTAATACGGCTTTTTTTCCACAAAGCCAATGGGAGATTTTTTGTAATATTGCAACCTATAATAAGTTTACATTCCATGAAAAAACCACTCTTTCTGACTATTTGCATAGCAGTAGCTTTGTATGCCTGTCATACTCCCCGTACTCAGTCCCATCTGTCTGCCACCGGTTGGGAGATGGTAGATGAGATCCTGAAAAATATTTCCGAGCCGGTTTTCCCGGATACAGTGTTCAACGTAACAGACTATGGAGCGCAACCGGATACTACTTTCGACAGTCGCCCCGCCATCCTCGAAGCGATAAATGCCTGTAACCTCGCAGGAGGTGGACAGGTAGTAATCCCGCCGGGAATTTATCTCATCAAAGGCCCGTTGGTACTGAAAAGCCACGTAAATCTGCATCTGCAGGAGGGAGCCCGTCTGGAGTTTTCTACCGAACCTGCGGACTATCTCCCTCTGGTACTCACCAAATGGGAAGGGACCGAGTGCTACAACTATTCTCCTTTCATTTACAGTTATCAGTGTGTGAATGTCGCCATCACCGGAAAAGGCGAGATCGACGGTAACGGAGCAGCCGTGTTCAATACCTGGAAGCCATTGGAAAAACCGGGCATGGATCGTCTGCGTCAGATGGGAAACGACAGCGTACCGGTCTATGAACGGGTATTCGGAGAGGGATGGTACCTGCGTCCCTGTATGATCCAGTTCTACGGTTGCAAGAATGTGATGGTGGAAGGGGTACGTATCTATGACTCTCCTTTCTGGATCATCCATCCTGTATTTTGTGACAATGTGATCGTGAGGGATGTATATATCGATGGACACAATTACAACAACGACGGCTGCGATCCGGAATCCTCTACCCATGTACTGATCGAAAATGTAGACTTCAATGTTGGTGACGATGGTATCGCCATCAAATCCGGACGTGATCAGGACGGCTGGCGCATCGGTCAGGCCACAGAGAATGTGATCATCCGTAACTGCCGCTTCGCGGAGTGGGCCATCACCATCGGAAGCGAAATGTCCGGTGGGGTACGCAATATATTCATCGAAGATTGTCAGATAGACAGTTGCCGCAACGGCATCTATTTCAAATCCAATCTCGATCGGGGTGGATTTTTTGAAAATCTCCACATGCGTCGCATCACTGCCAACATCTGTCATTGGGGGGTGATCAATTTCCGTACCGACTACCACGGGTATCGCGGAGGAAACTATCCGACCCGTTTTCGGAATATTACCATCGAAGACGTTACCTGCAACCGGGTAGACAGTGTGGCTATTCTGGCCAACGGCGTGCCAGAAGCTAAATTGTACAACATCACTCTGCGCAACATCGAAGTAAAGCAGGCTCCCAAAGCCACGCAAATGCAGAATATCGTCAACCTTACGCTCGATAACGTACGGGTGAACGGGAAACTCATTACACAGGAAAATGAATAACAATTAAATACAGGATAACTACATGAAACGCAATCTTTTTCTGATCTTCATACTCTTTTTTGTGCTGACTGCCTTTCGGACAGACCGGCCACAGATCACTATCTTCATGATCGGAGATTCGACCATGGCCGATAAGTCTCTACAGGGACAAAACCCCGAGCGTGGCTGGGGACATGCACTGCCCGGTTTCTTTACCGAAGATATACGGGTAGACAACCATGCCCAGAATGGACGCAGTTCCAAAAGCTTCATTGATGAAGGACGTTGGGAGCAGGTGATCTCTCAGGTAAAGAAAGGAGACTATGTATTTATTCAGTTTGGCCACAACGATGAGAAGCCCGATTCGGCTCGTCATACCGTACCGGGGGGATCGTTTGACGACAACCTGCGCAGGTTTGTGAATGAAACACGTGCCAAAGGAGGCATTCCGGTGTTGTTCAACTCCATCGTACGCCGCAATTTTGTAGCCAATGAGAATGCCGTACTGGAAGATGATATGCAGATTGAAGCCTCTGCAGGGGATGTGGATCAGGAAGAGGGACTCGCCCTGATCGATACACACGGAGCCTATCTCGATTCTCCGCGCAATGTGGCCGGAGAGTTGGGAGTGACCTTCATTGACCTGAATCGCATTACCCATGAATTGGTGGAGGAGTTGGGGCCCGAAGCATCCAAAAGCCTGTTTGTCTGGGTAGAGCCCAACACCGTCCCTCTCTATCCCAAGGGAAAGGAAGACAACACCCATCTGAATGTGTATGGAGCCCGCCGGGTAGCTAAGCTGGCCGTAGAGGCTGTGTCCGCAGAGATCCCCGAACTGGGGAAATATGCACGTTTCTACGACTATGTAGTGGCACAGGATGGAAGCGGTGATTTTTTCACCGTACAGGAAGCCATTGATGCGGTGCCCGATTTCAGGAAAAACGTACGTACTACCATACTCATCCGGAAAGGTACGTACAAGGAAAAACTGATCGTAGCGGAGAGTAAGATCAATGTCTCTCTGCTCGGAGAGGATGGAGTTGTACTTACCTGTGACGATTATGCCAATAAGAAGAATGTGTTTGGCGAGAACAAGGGCACATCCGGTTCGGCCAGTTGCTACATCTATGGTCCCGACTTCTATGCGGAGAATATTACCTTTGAGAACAGCTCCGGTCCGGTGGGGCAGGCAGTGGCTTGTTTTGTGAGCGGAGACCGGGCATTTTTCAAAATCTGTCGTTTCCTCGGTTTCCAGGATACCCTGTACAATTACGGAAAAGAGAGCCGCCAGTATTTCGAAGATTGCTATGTGGAGGGTACTGTCGACTTTATTTTCGGGTGGTCTACGGTTGTTTTCAACCGGTGTACGATCCACAGCAAACGTGATGGCTTTGTGGCAGCTCCTGCCACCGACCATGGAAAACCCTACGGATATGTCTTCTACGATTGCAAACTGACCGCCGATCCCGGTGTGGAGAATGTCTACCTGGCTCGCCCGTGGAGAACCTACGGACAGACGGTCTATATCCGTTGTGAGTTGGGAGCGCATATCGCACCCGAAGGATGGGACCCCTGGTCTGTAAAAGATCCGGCAAAGACAGTATTCTTTGCGGAATACGAAAACTACGGTCCGGGTGCCCGGCCAGCCGACCGTGCTTCTTTTTCTCACCAGTTGCAAAGTCTGAAAGGGTACAGTATCGAAGAGGTGCTGGCCGGCAGCGATGGCTGGAACCCGGTGAAGAATGGCAATGACCTGGTGGAGGTCTATCGCTGAATACTATGGTGTATGGGGAAATATGAAAATCCCGGGATCATCAGGATTCCGGGATTCTTTATTCCCTGGAGCAGGATTCTTATATAAAAATCATGTGCTGGCGTATCAGATCCGCAATTTTATAACGGATCTCTGTTGCATCCAGAGGTTTGGAAGCATAGCCGTCAAAACCTTCTGTCAGAATACGTTCTTTCTCCGACGCATAGGCATACGCTGTGATAGCAATGATAGGTACACTGTCAGACATTTTACGGATCTCGGCTGTAGCCTCATACCCATCCATGATCGGCATATTGATATCCATCAGGATCAGATGAGGCTTGTGTGCTTTGTAAAGATCCACTGCCTCCTGACCATTCCATGCATGCAGGACCTTGTATTCGTTCTGAAGGAAAGATTCAAGTAGCCTGTAACTGTTTTTATTGTCTTCCGCTATGAGAATGGTCAACTCTTCCCGTTGTACTTTGATCTGTTTGTAAGCTTTTACCTGCGTCTCTGTGATCCTGACCGGACGGTAGGGGATGGTGAACCAGAAAGTCGATCCTTCTCCTTCTTTCGATTCTACACCGATCTCCCCACGCATGTTGTGTATGATGGTTTCGCAGATCGAAAGCCCCAGACCAACCCCCTGCATAAAGTCATTGAGCTTCACAAAACGTCCGAAGATCGAATTTATTTTATCCTCCGGGATACCACAGCCCGTATCCGTTACATAGAAACGCAGATCGTTGTTCCCCTGCAATTCGTATCCGAAACGGATGGTACCTTCCTGGGTAAACTTAAGCGCATTGGAAAGGAAGTTATTGATGACCTGAGTCACCCGGTTGCGCTCTGTATTTATGAAACAATCCGGGATGTGTTTGTCAAAGATAAGTTGTACTTTATCAGAAGCGATCCGCATTCTGGTTACCTGTTCTATCTCATGCATCATATCGTTTAGGTCGATATTGGAATATACAAATTCCAGTGTGCCTGCTTCAATCTTTGAAATATCCAGAATGTCATTGATCAGCTGCAACAACAACGCGTTGTTATTTTCAATAATGCTCACATACTCCTGTTTCTCTTCTACATTTTCCGAAGCAGCCAGTATCCCCGAGAAACCGATGATAGAATTGAGCGGAGTACGTATCTCGTGACTCATGTTGGCGAGAAATGCCGATTTCAACCGATTGGATTCTTCCGCTTTCTCTTTGGCGGCGATCAGCTCACTCTCCATTTTTTTCCGTTCGGAGATGACCAGTGAAGAGCCGATCAGTGAGATCGGATGGCCCTGTTCGTCATACTGGTCTACCGCAGCCTGTGCCTCTACCCATTCTATTTTTCTGCTGCCATCCGCTGAGCGGGTAACTACCCGGTATTCTTCTTTGATCTTGTCTACCCGTTTCTCCAGCAGATTGCGGTAAGCCTGCTCTACACGCGTACGGTCTTCTTTGCAGATCTTAGAGAAGTATTCACGGTCCGGTACGGAAAGCTGACTTTCACTGCTTCCCTGGTAATTGCTCAATTCCAGGGGTCTGTTCACATCACACAGAATTGTCTTATTGGTAAGGTCCCATTTCCACGGTACAATATTTGCAACCTCCAGAGCCATGGTCAATTTATGATTTACGGTACGCAGGAGTTGCTGTGTATGTGCCAGTTCGGTAGTCTCAATACCAAACATATCTATATAACCCGTCTGGGCGGAAGGAGTAATGATCGTAGAGTATATTCTGGACGAAGCGATGTGGTAATATTGAAAAGCCACCTCTCTGTTTTCCTGTATGGCAATCCGGAAGGCGTTCAGAAACTCGTTGAGAGAATGCTCGTTGGGAGCTATCGTGGAATACGCCACACCAATGGATTCTTCCCGGTTGAGAAAATGAGACTCAAAACTGCGGTTCACATCATGGAAGATGAAGTCTGTCAGTTGTCCCTCGTTGTATACCAGTTCACATTTAGCATACGTGATAGGCATATTATTGAACAGGCTGTTGTAATTGAGCATCAGATCCAACTGTTTCTGCTGGATGTGATGTACTTTCGCTATCCATCGCAGGCGTACGATCAGGATGATAAGGACAGTAAGTATGGATATCAATGCAGCAATCCATTGATTCCGGTATTTTTCGAAGAAATTTACAGGTTTGGAATAAAAGAACGTATCTTTGGGATAAGAGATATTTGTGAATCCTTTCTCCTGCATGGTCCTGTAGTTATATACAGGTCTTCCTTTTATAGTAACAGAAGGCAGTTGATAGCCCGAATGGCCCTGAATGATAGCCAACGCTCTGTCTGCTACTGTCGTACTGATGTCTTCATGCAAAGTTACATATCCTCCTGCCAGTTTACCGTCGCTGATCCCCGAATTGTATAGGGTAAAGACAGGAAGGGAGGTATAGAGGCTTATCATCTGGTAAATATTGGTAGACAGGAACACATTCTCGGCCACAGCATCATGCTGGTACCAGGAAGAAAACAGAATACCACTGTCCTCCTCCTTAATATTTTGCAGCGAGTCCAGTAATTCATCTGCCGTAAAATCTCCACCTGTCAGTAACGTGAGTTTCAGTTCCGGGTATTCCGTACGAACCAGGTCTGCTATTTCCACCCGGTTCTGTGCATTGGCCCATCTGCTGTCCGAGATGAAAAAAAGTTCTTTCATTTCAGGAAGATGGCGGTATATCATATCGATACTTTCTCTTATATAGACAGGAACATTCACAATAGTCAGGTTCCTGTCTTTTTCTATTTCTTCCAGTGAAATGCGTTCCTCTATCGGAACGAATGACTTTTCGAGGAAATATTTCTTTTCCGCCATAAACTTTTTATCTGTACACAGAATGACGGGTATATCTCCCCATCGTTTTTCTATTTCATCATGGAAATAAGCCCAGCACGCATTGGACTCCATGATCACAAGCAGGGGGTGTGCATCGTCATATTTTTCAAATAATCTTTCCTGAAGCAGATCCAATTCCTTTTCCGTATTTATAGTCAACAGATTCAGACTTTCACAGCTGATCACAGTGCCATTGTATTCCAGTGGCATATTTTCGATTACGGATTGAACAATATTTTTACTTAGCGGTGAGGAATCCGAATAAGGGGTCAGAATGAGGATACACTCGTTTTTATGTTCCTGAGCCAGGAGTATGACAGGACAACATACGATAGAAAGAAGCAGGCTCGCTTTTAGAAAAATGTGACTTATTTTCATATAATTTGTGGTGGTGATGGAGGTTGTGAAAATGATGTGTATACTATGGTTTGTTATTGGTTTTAAATGATATGTCCGATAGGAACTAAGACAATTTTTTGTGTTTACTGAAAAAATATTGTTCTATATTATATAAAATATTTGTCATGATCAACAGAAGTATTTTCTTTTATAATCTTACAGATAATAGAATGAACAAAACGTTCAGATAGTGTATCATCACTTCATTCTTGTGTTATGAATCAGCATACAAAGATACAGTAAAATTATTTTAATTAGCCTCTTTGTGTTGTAGAATTTATGCAAAAATTGTATATATGTTCAGTGTATCTAACACAAAGAGGGTGTGTCAAAGTCCATTTGGAACCTTTTGACTTTGTCGACCGTTGGTTCAAGGTTATTCCTTTGGGTCTCATCTGGACCCAGAGTACGCTCTACTTATTCATCTCAGGATATTTACCTGTTTTTTATATAAACACCATCTGTTTCCGGATCATATCCGCGATTTTGAAGCGGATCTCCGTTGCATCGAGAGGCTTGGATGTATATCCATCGAATCCATTGTTTAAGATCTGTTCCTTATCGGAAGAATAGGCGTAAGCTGTAACCGCGATAATAGGTACACTGTCTGATAATTTACGAATTTCTGTTGTAGCCTCATATCCATCCATGATCGGCATATTGATATCCATCAGGATCAGGTGAGGTTTGTGCTGTTTATAGAGTTCCACTGCCTCCTGACCATTCCAGGCATGTAAGATCCTGTACTCATTCTGTAGTATGGATTCCAGCAACCGGAAGCTGTTCTGATTGTCTTCCGCTATCAGTATAGTCAGCTCTTCACGCTCTATGGTGATCTGCTTGTACTCCCTGACCTGGTTTTCTGCGATCTTTACCGGGCGATAAGGGATAGTGAACCAGAATGTGGAACCTTCTCCCTCCTTCGACACCACACCGATCTCACCACGCATATTGTGTATGATGGTCTCACAGATCGACAGTCCCAGACCTACCCCCTGCATGAAATTATTCAGCTTCACAAATCTTCCGAAGATGGATCTGATCTTATCTTCAGGTATTCCACAGCCAGTGTCAGTTACGTAAAAACGGAGGAGGTTGTTGCCTTGCATCTCATATCCGAAACGGATAGATCCTTCCGATGTAAACTTGATGGCATTGGAGAGGAAGTTGTTGATCACCTGTGTCACCCGGTTTCTTTCTGTATTGATGAAACAATCCGGCAGATGCTTTTCAAAGTTCAGTTCTATTTTATCGGAAGTCATACGTAATTTTGTAGCCTGTTCGATCTCCCGCATCATTTCATTCAGGTCGATGTTGGCATAGACAAACTCCAATGTACCCGCTTCTATTTTAGAGATATCCAGGATGTCATTGATCAGTTGGAGCAACAACGTGTTGTTGTTTTCGATGATATTCACATACTCCCGTTTCTCCTCCGCATCTTCCGTAGCAGCCAGTATGCCGGAGAAACCGATGATGGAGTTGAGTGGAGTACGTATCTCGTGACTCATATTGGCGAGGAAAGCAGATTTCAGACGGTTCGACTCTTCTGCTTTTTCTTTGGCAGCGACCAGTTCACTTTCCATCTTCTTACGTTCCGAGATGACCAGAGAAGAACCGATCAGTGAGATCGGGTTGCCCTCCTGGTTATATTGGTCCACAGCAGCCTGTGCCTCTACCCATTCGATCTGTTTGCTGCCATCGGGCGACCGGGTGACTACCCGGTACTCTTCTTTGATCTTTTCTACCCGCTTTTCGATCAGATTCTGATAAGCTTTTTCCACATTCGGCCTGTCTTCCTTGCAGATCCTGGAGAAATATTCTGAGTCCGGAACAGAAAGTTGCTCTTCACCCTCTCCTTCGCATTCACTAAGTTCCAACGGCTTATTTACATCACATAAGATCATCTTGTTGACCAGGTCCCATTTCCAGGGCACAATATTCGCGACTTCCAGTGCCATGGTCAGTTTGTGATTCACAGTCCGGAGCAGTTGTTGTGTATTTGCCAGTTCCGTAGTCTCTATGCAAAACATATCCATATAGGCTGGTTCGGCAGAGGGCGTTATAATGGCGGTATACATCCTGGCACTCTTTATATGGTAGTACTGGAACCTGATCTCTCTGTGTTCCTGTTGAGCCACGCGGAAAGCGGTTATAAACTCCTTGTAGTAATGTTCGTTGGGTGCCACCTCAGAATATGTTTTTCCTATGGATTCTTCCTTCGACAGAAAACAGGATTCGAAGCTACGGTTTACTTCATGGAAAATAAAGTCTGTCAGTTCACCCTCCTTATATATGAGCCTGCATTTGGTATAAGTAATAGGCATATTGTTGAAGAGGCTGTTGTAATCACGCATCAGATCCAGTTCTTTCTGTTGTATGTGACGTATCTTTCCTACCACTTTCAGGCGTACGCCCATCACCGTTATGATAGCCAATATAAATCCCAGCGCTCCGAGCCAGTGATATCGGTATTTCTCAAAGAAATTGACAGGTTTGGAATAAAAGAAGGTTCCTTTGGGGTAAGATACTTTGGTAAATCCCTTTTCCTGCATCACTTTGTAGTTGTATACGGGTTTTCCCTCAATAGTTACAGAAGGCATATCATAGACCGCTGTACCCTGAATGACAGACAGGGCCATATCTGCGACTACTTGAGCAATGTCTTCATAGAGAGTGACGTATCCGCCGGCAAGACCACCATCACTGATACCGGAGTTGTACAGGGTAAATACCGGAAGATGCGTGTAGAGACTGATCATCTGATAGATGTTACTGGTCAGGAAAATATTCTCTGTCACCACATCGTGTTGATACCACGACGAAAACAGGATCCCACTGTCCTCTCCTATATTTCTCAGAGAATCCAACAGTTCATCTGCAGTCAGATCCCGTCCGTTCAGAAGAGTGAGTTTCAGATCCGGATATTCTTTCTTTACGATCTGTTCCACCTCGAAACGGTTCTGCTCGTTGGCCCATCGGCGGTCCGATATAAAAAACAGTTCTTTCATATCCGGCAGGTGCCTGTGCATCATATCCAGGGTTTCACGGATGTAGACAGGGGCATTCACTATCGTCAGGTTTCTTCCTTCTTCTATCTCCTCCAGAGAAATACGTTCCTCCACAGGAACAAAAGATTTTTTCATGAAATATTCGGGAGTTGCCATGAAGTCCTTATCGGTACACAGGATCACCGGTACATCCTTCCAGCGTCTTTCTATCTCCTCGTGAAAATAAGCCCAGCAGGCATTGGATTCCATGATCACCACCAGCGGTTGTTCGTCATCGTATTTCTCAAAGATCCTTTGTTGAATCAGTTCCAGATCCTGCTGCGAGTTCACTGTCAGCAGACTAAGGCTTTCGTTGCGGATCACTGTTCCGTTGTACTGCAACGGCATATTGTTGATAACCGACCGTATGATGTTGCTGCTCAGTGGCGATGCATCGGAGTATGGGGTAAGGATAAGTATACATTCTTTTTTTTCCTCTGCAGCCAGTTTTCCCTGGAAAAAAACGGCGATCAGAAAGAAAAATATCTGCAGAGAGATATGTTTTACTTTCATCAGAAAACGTGTTTGTTAAAGTATTCTTTATCTGTTAGCACACGCCTGTTTTATCCGGAGGTTGCTTTTACGGCTGGAAATACCGGTCGAAAAAGAGTAAAGTCTCTTTTTGCATTTCCCGGGAGAAGAAATGTTTTTCATCCCACAGGCGGGTCACCAGTTTGTCTCCTGCACCCTGACTTTCCCATACATACCGCATTTCACGGTAGGCATCTTCCACACCTTCTACAGGAAATAATTTGTCATGGATGCCATTGAAGAGCAACATCGGTTTCGGACAGGCAATAGAGGCCACGTGCGGATAGTCCAGGTATCTGCGCAGGCCAGGTATGATCATCGAGTAGGCCGATCCCCCTTTATTCTGATTGTTGGTCAGAGTCATCAGATGATCGGTAGTATTCATCCAGCAGAGTGCTGCTGTCACTTGTATACGGTCGGTCAGGGCAGCGGTCATCCAGGCACGGTGTGCACCCATGGAGAAACCAACAGCTCCGATCCGGTCAGCATCTGTAAAAGGCAGGGAGGCCAGAAAATCCGCGCTACGTACATCGTCGGTAGCGATCACGCTGCCCCAGGAAGTTCCCATCTGCAGGAAGTTAGCGGCAAGAGCCTGTTGGGCATCGTAGTCAACTCCCTCTTTTCGTCCCCGTTCTCCCCAGAACAAAGCATCTGCCGAGAGTACCACATAGCCGTTGGCTGCGAAATAATCACCGGTAAACTGGCCGTCGTAACACCTGACAGACCATTCTTCCGCATCTTTTAACACTTCCTCCTGCACAGCGAAAGGTTTTACCATTTTTTCTTTGCCGATGGAGAAACGGGCACCGTGGTCATGCAGCATCAAGACTGCCGGAAAAGGCCCTTCGCCTTCCGGTACAAGCAGATAGGCAGGCACCCGGCAGAATCCCGAGATCGTAAAGACTATTTTCCGGGCTTCATACCCTTCCCGCTTTTCGATGGCCAGCACTTCCATGTCGTAAGAGTCCGGTGCAGGGAGAATATTTTCCATACATTCCCATACTTTCGCGCGGGCTTCTTTCCAGGTGTCAAAATCCTTCGCAGCTGATCTTCCCCATGCCATGGGGTAAGTAAGTTGTTGTTTCAGCTGCTCGTAAAAAACGGGCATACTCTTTTCCACACCGTAAGACGGAATGTTTGTCTCCTGTGACCGGACAGGCAACAGGATTAACAAAAACAGCCAGCTGATGGTTAGGTGCTTCACAAGTATGTTGTTAAATATGAAAACAAAGATACAGTAAAATTCTATTTAATTTGTATCTTTACCCAATAGAATTTACACAAAATGAGGATACGTATCTTATTTCTACTATTGTTTCTGCCTTTTTCTGCGTGGTTGTGCGCACAGCAAAACTGCTCGTTTACTCATTATTCATCGGAAAATGGGCTTTCGCAGAATACTGTAATGAATATTTTACAGGATCACAAAGGAAATATGTGGTTTGCCACCTGGGATGGTATCAATCGTTTCAACGGATATGGTTTTCGTACCTATAAAGCACGTCAGGGAAGCTTTATCAGTCTGACCAACAATCGGGTGGATCAGATGCATGAAGACCGTTACGGATATCTATGGCTGATGACCTATGACAACCGGGCACATCGGTTTGACCCCCGTACCGAGACATTCGAACAGGTACCTGCCGCAGGCGAGGAGGGGAGTACTTACTATGTGACTTCCATAGAGGTACTACCGGGTGGCACTACCTGGATATTGACTGAGAACGACGGTGCTATCCGCATTACTACCCAGCCCTCAGGGGCACATCAGCTGAAAAAAGAGATCTATTCTTCCAAAGCGGGAGGTATACCTGCCAATAAAGTATATAAAGTTTTCGAGGACCGACAGGGCAATGAATGGTTATTGACTAACAATGGTCTGGGGCGCGTTGCTCGGGGAGAATCTGAGATTGCTACTTATTTTGCAGAAGGACTGGAAGCTCATCAGAAACCTGATCAGGCATTCTATGCCTGGATGGAGAATGAACAGGAGATCTGCTTCGGATCGAATGGAGGGCGTGTGTGGCGCTATCAAAAAGGCGACGGACAGTTTCGCCTGCTCGAACTTCCGACCCGTTCGCACGTGACTTCGATCAATGCGATCTCTCCTGAGTTGCTTGTCATTGCTACGGCCAACGATGGCTTTTTTACGTATTCCCCTACAAAGCAGGAGACCGTACATTATTCTCATGACAACTATCCTCAGATCCCCCGGCGTCCTATTCGTTCGGCGTATGTAGACCGGGCAGGTGAGGTCTGGTTTGAACAGGAAGTTGCAGGGGTAGTGGTACACTTTGATCCTTTGACCCGCACAGTAAAGCGTGAACAGATCCGGGTAGAACCCACCAGTACGGATCGTTCGCGACCGGCTTTTCACATTCACGAAGATAAGAATGGTGTCTTGTGGGTACATCCCTATGGAGGTGGTTTCGGCTACTACGATAGGGAACAGAAGCGATTGATCCCTTTCTACAACGAACTGAACAGTGAAGACTGGAAATTCTCCAATAAAATACACTCCGCTTATTCTGACCGGCAGGGCAACCTCTGGCTGTGTACCCACTCGAAAGGATTGGAGAAGGTCACTTTCCACTCTTCACAGTTCCGCATGATCACTCCTACTTCTGTGCGACACGAGTCTCTCAGCAACGAAGTACGTGCCATCTGTGAAGACCGCGAACAGAATCTCTGGGTCGGTCTGAAAGACGGTATGCTGCGTATCTACAATAAGGAACACCAGGAACTTGGTTATCTGACCGAGTCCGGAACGATTTCCCGACAGGGTACTCCGCTGGCAGGAAATGTCTATTTCATTATGCAGGATTCAAAAGGAGTGCTCTGGATCGCTACCAAAGGAGACGGGTTGGTACGCGCCGAGAAACAGGGAGATCTGCGTTATCGCCTTACCCGGTATCAGCATGACCCGGATGATATGTATAGCCTGAGCAACGACAATCTATATTGTGTACATGAAGATAACAAAGGACGTATCTGGGTGGCTACGTTTGACGGCGGGATCAACTATATCTCCCAGAATCCTGACCAGGGTACTGTTTTTATCAACCACCGCAATCACTTGAAGGGTTATCCGATTGATCTGTGCTATAAGACACGTTACATTACATCGGACAACCATGGACAGATCTGGGTGGGAACTACGGCAGGCGCACTTACCTTTCCGGAAGAGTTTACCACGCCTGAAGATGTGAAGTTTCTCCATTTTGAGCGTATCCCCAGTGATCCGCAGAGCCTGAGCAACAACGATGTGCATTGGATCACGGCAGTAGATAAAGATATTTACCTGGCTACTTTCGGAGGTGGACTCAATAAATTGTTGTCCATAGACCAACAGGGCAAGGGGGCTTTTCATTCGTATACGGTACAGGACGGACTTGCATCGGATGTGTTGCTTTCTATTCAGAAAGATGAACCGGGCAATTTATGGATAACTTCAGAGAACAGTATCAGTCGTTTTGATCCTCAGACAGAGACATTCGAGAATTATGATGACAGAAGTATCATGTTTCGTGTACGCTTCAGTGAGGCTGCCTCGGTAAAGACGTATCAGGGCAATCTCTTGTATGGAAGTAGCAATGGTATCTTTATTTTCCATCCCGACTCAACCAGCAAGAGCGATTATATACCTCCTATCGTTTTTTCTACCTTGCGGGTAGCCAACGAACTGGTACAGCCCGGAGAAGATTCACTCTTGCAGGTATCGCTGGACGATACCCGCAAGTTGGTGTTGTCTCATAAAGATAATATCCTGGCTATCCAGTATGCTGCATTGGACTATATCAATCCGGGTAATATCCAATATATGTATATGCTTGAAGGCCTGGACAAGCAATGGACCTATGCCGACCGGCAACGGGTGGCCAATTATACGCATCTGCCGAAAGGGGAGTATACCTTCCGGGTGCGCTCCACCAACAGCGACGGGGTGTGGGTAGATAATGCCCGTTCGATAGACATTGTGGTGCTCCCTTCTTTCTGGGAAACTCCGCTGGCGTATGTCTTGTATGTCCTAGGTATTCTCCTGATCATTCTGGTTGCCGTATATATCCTCTTTACCATTTACCGGTTGAAGCATGAAGTGACTGTGGAACAGCAGATATCAGACATCAAACTCCGTTTCTTTACCAATATCTCCCATGAACTGCGTACGCCGCTTACGCTGATCTCCGGTCCGGTAGAG
>DALZBD010000036.1:0-14469 GCA_031977515.1 Bacteroides sp.
CCGCCTGACGGATCGCTCGTGCGACGTGCTGTTCCTGGGTAGCTCTTCGATCAACCTGTGGCACAATATCTACAACGACCTGGCTCCGCTGAAGATCATCCGCCGTTCGTACGGAGGCTCCACACTGCGCGACCAGATCTATAATTATGACACAGTGGCTCGTGGGTACAAGCCCCGACAGATCGCTCTCTATATCGAAAACGACCTGGGCCACTGGCCGGGAGCCGTAGGACCGGGAGAGTGTTACGATCTGTTCCGGATATTGATCGGGATGCTCCGGGAAGACTATCCGGAGACACCCATCCATATCATCTCTTTCAAACCGGCTTTTGCCAAGATGGATCAGCTGGCAGACCAGCGGATCGTCAACGGACTGTTGCGGGAATATGCGGGTAGAACGGAAAGGGTGTCTTTTATAGACATTACCCCACCCATGTACAACCAACAGGGAGAGCTACGGGAAGATCTCTTCATCGAAGACAGACTCCACATCAATCAGGAGGGGTACGACTTATGGAAAGCCATCATCAAACCGGTATTAATGGAAGTAATACAATAAGTATGAGCAGAGCTTTTCCTACTGATAAAGAAAAATTAACAGCTCGTAGTGCAGAAGATGGGCAGCCATCCTGTTGATCGTTTTTTCTGTTACAGGAGTATTCCTATGGTCTGCGCTATCCCTTCTTCTGATACCTTATGCCGTCGTATGTCTTCCATGTATGGTTGTGGCTACGATTTGTTCTATTGTTGCTATCTAATATATAGCTATAGGTCAGATATATATATCCTGATCGGTTGCCTCGTCTTATTGGCATTCGATCTGGTCCTGTTTAATGAAATATATAACCTCTCATGGATCTGACTCAGGAATCTCCCTCTGTCTTTCCTGACACTTTTAGTTGCAAATAAGTGCTTTTCGCGATATACACCATGAACAACGAAATTATCCCCAATAAAAAGTTAGCCATCCGTTACAGGAACTGGGCCATTGGTCTCTTGTTGGTGACCTCTCTTATTGCTCTTGTTTTGTATGGTTCGGGATCAATTGTTTTAATTGTCTATCCCTTTTTTGCTCCTCTCCCACTGGGAGCCGCCATTTTTTGCTCACTGGCAAGTGTGGCAAATAAACACTCTATTGTGGGTTGGATACTTGTATGCTTATCGGTCGCTCTGATGATAGTTGATATTTTAGGTATACAGGCAGTCGGTCGTATATCATGGATATAAATACAAGTCATTTATTCAAGCTGTACTCATAGATCACTTTTCCCTCCTGATTGACAAAAGAAAAAGTAAAGGTATCGGCCGAAACTGAACACACTGTAAAACCGGGATCAGGGCTACAAAAAACCGTACCTTCTGTCTCCTTTACCGGACGCGACAAAGCAGCAGCAGAATTGACTATATATTCCACAGTAGAATCTGCAGGGCGAATATGCTGGAAGTTGTGGATATGTCCGCAAAAGTAAAGGTCTACGCCACTCTTCTCCAATATAGGGACCAGACGGTTTTGCAGATCGGTGCGTTCGTCCATGGACTTTTTGGTTTCTGCATAGACCGGATGATGACCGATCACGACTTTCCAGGTCTGTGTAGCATGAACCAGTACCGAATCGAGCCATTCGAGCTGCCGGACATCATCCTGTTGCACCGCATCCGGATAACTCTCTGTATCCCGGCGGTATTTGCCAATCAGTGGCGCTGTGTCTATAAAGACCAGCAGGCAATCTGAATCGTCGTCCACATCCAAAGTGTGCGTATAATAGCGGGAAGGAAAATTCCACCGCCGGCTGACCTGAGCGTAGTCCAGAACCGCCTGTGTGTTGCCCCGGTACTCATGATTGCCCAATATAGGGAACCAGTTGATCATCAACTCCGGATGATCGTAGATCAGTTCGTAGTTGGTCATCCACAACGGATCGGAGACACTGGCTACTCCCATAAAATGGTGTACATCTCCTGCGGCGGCAATACACTCGATGTCGTTTTGTTCGGCCACGGCACCCATCAATGCGGCAATAGGCTTCTGCTGATAGTACCCATTGCGCCCCAGGTCGTTGGCTATAATGAAATGAGTATCCTCTTTGGAGAAAGAGGGCACAGAAAAAGTATGTACCGGAGTCTGGGCTACCAGTTGGATGCATACGGAAAACAGTGTGATAAGAAAAGTAATTCGTCTCATGTGGATATATAGGGTTGATAGCAGCCACTGATCCCTGTCAGAGAAAGGTGACCGGAAAATAGTTGTAAAAAACCGGTTCGGAATGTATTCTTCACAGAGTACCTTCCTCCCCGGTCCGGATCATAGTGTGTGTTTTCTATTTCTGATCAAATGCTCCGAAGTAAGAAGCAGGTTTCGGAGAGTAATACGTCTTTCCGTTTACCGTCACTCCCGAAGAAGCAAAATAAGGATTGAAATCTGTTTTGGCTCCGCTCAACGCAGGTGAACCTGTTCCGAGATGGAAATCCCACGACTCGTCGAACGTATAGCTCAGCAGCGGATTGGTGTTGAAGGGGAAGTTGGCAAACAACGGATCGTTGGCTCCTGCCGCACTTCCTGCTTTGTCATTCGCTCCGTATACGACATCCTGCACACCCGGTTTGAAGCCGTCGTAAGCCGTCAACGTACCGTTGGCCATGTGTTGGGGAACTGTGCTCTCCTGAGTACCCGAAGCGTAGAAGTTGTAGTCGATCTTGCTGTTGAGATCCGGGCCTTCCGTACCATCTACTCCGAATCCGGGAGCTTTGGCACCAAACATACAATTTACCATCAGGTTGTTGTAGATATGGATCAGGCTGCCTGCTTCGCCCCAGATACATCCTCCTTTGGGTTTGCTGGGGTCACGACGCCATCCGGTATTCACGATTGTATTGTTGTACCCGTTGATCTGTGCCTGGAAACGCTCGCCTCCGTCGGCACCTGCATTAGAGAGTTTTAATGCATTGGTGTTGGCACTGTAGATCAGATTGAAAGCAGCATCTACTTTGCAACCGGCCTTCACATTGATGGCCTCTCCCCCGGCTTCACCCACTGCATAGAACGTATTGCGGGCAAAGATACAGCTACCCCCCTGTACATAGATAGCATCTTCACCCAGGTTGCGGAACGTACTGTTTTGGATCACGTATTTTCCGGAAGGATTGTTGGTATTGAAAGCCACCATACCCTCGCCTCCGGCAGGTTTGAACAGACCACCCGTCACAGAAGGAGAAGAGAGCGTGGTCACCGCGCCGGTATATTCTACAGTCACATAGTCGAGCAGGATCTCTTCGCAGGTTTCGCTACCGATGATACCTCCCCATAGACGTGCGAATACATTAGAGGGAGTACGTTCACCTGCGGGTACAGAGAAAAGGATAGGTGCCTCTTCCGTACCCTGGGCATACAGATTACCTCTTACAATAATCTCTATTTTGGTATCGTTGGCATCCTGTCCGGCGGTATTGATAATCACTTCTACCCCCTCTTCGATGGTCAGGGATTTACCTGTGGGGATATAAAGGTGTCCGTCGACATATATCACGGTGTATTTTTCCCAGGTTCCGGATACTTCACCTTTCACAGTCACCGGATCGTTGAGAGACACTGTCACCGAACAGGTAGCTTTCTCGCCTCCATCTTCCGACAGTGCGGTAATCACAGTCGATCCCGGTTTGATGGCTGTCACAAGTCCCTGTGAAGATACAGTAGCTATGTTTTCGTCAGAAGAGCTCCACGCCAGACGCTGGTTGGTGGCATCAGAAGGGAAAAACTCCACTTCAAGCTGTTGTGTGGCATCCGGCTTCAAAGTGAACGAACCAGGTGACAGGGCAATGCCTTTGACCGGAGTATTGCCTCCGCTGTTGTCATCGTCGCTACACGCCGTAAAAGAGAGAAGAACTCCGAAAAGGAAAAGAATGGGAAAAATGTTTTTTGTTTTCATATCGTTGAAATCTACTAATTTAGTCATCTTATAATTTATATTTGACACCGATCTGGAACGTCTGTCCGTAACGGTCTTTGCGTACCAGAGTACCTCCGTTGTGAGTCTGATAGCCTACAATATCGGCACTGGAAGCATTTTGCAATTTGATAAACTGCTTCATGGGCGAGTTGATCAGGTTGGAAGCCTTGGCAAAAACCGTGATACCGTATTTGAATTGTTTTTCTACCGAAGCATCCAGTTGGAAATATCCACTCTGCCAGATATCATTGTCGAGGTAGCGGGCAATGGCATAGAGTCTTTCACCGGTGAATGAACCCGCCAGTTGCGCATCCCATCCCCGCTTACCGTCTTTATAGAGCAGCGACAGATTGCCCACATGCATGGCCTGCCCGTTCAGTGGACGTTTCTGGTCCACATGAGTCACCACAATATTCTCCGTAGCCTGGGGATCCGTATTCTCTACATAATAGAGTTTGTCGGTAGTGATGTTGGACTTTGTGAAAGTATAATTGGCCTTTATACCGAAGGAGCGGAAATATTTGGTCACATCCACCTCGAGGCCGTAATTGGTAGCATCCCCGAAATTGGTAGGCATATAGAAAGTTCCCTGCCCTTCGGTCACCATACCAAATTCGATGGGATCCAGTATCTTTTTATAAAAGACTCCCACTAATATCTGCTCGGAGGCCCGGGGGAAATACTCGTAACGCAAGTCTACGTTGTGGGCCACAGTATGCTTCAGATCAGGATTGCCACGCTCTACAAAATCCTCATTGATCACCCGGTAAGGCACGATCTCGAAGAATCCCGGACGATTGATGGACTTGAAGTAAGAAGCTCTCAGGTTGGTATGATCGGTGAGACTGTATTTCAGGTGTAGGCTCGGCAGGTAATCGGTATATACCTGTCGCCCTTCGTTTTCTATATCTTCCGTCGGGTGCTTGAGATCATATCCCTGACGGGTATGCTCGACACGCAGTCCGGCCACTACATTCCACTGTCCCCAGGTGAGTTTGGATTGCAGGTATCCTGCCGAAATTGTCTCGCTGGCATCGTAATTCAACGGGTTGCCTACGGCACCATACGGGTTATATACCATAAACTGAATGTCTGTATAATTGTCCCAGTCCACGCCTTTGATCAGGTTGTTCCGGCTGCCTTCCGGTTTGCTTTCATCGTAGGGGCGGAAGTCGTATTGGTTGAAGAAATTGGTACGTTCTTTCCGGCGATACAATCCTCCGGTAGAGAAATCCGCATTCACACGTCCGAGACGAGTCAGGTAATGCAGGTTGAGGTATCCCGCCCAGTCCTGATCGGAATTGTGTTCCCAGCGACGCTCGGCTCCTCCCAATGTAGTAACCGAAACCAGGTTTTGCACGAAATCACGCACTGTAGTTACCGTATAGACGGTACTGTTGTCGGGGGTCTCACTGTTTGCTTTGGAGTAAACTCCCGACCAATCGAGCAACAGTTTGTCTTTCAGGAATGAATGATTGCCTTTCAGGGTGCTGTTGAAGATATCCTGTCGGGTATAGCGGAAACGGGTATTGAAAGAAAGGTTGTAATCTCCGGCCTGCGGATTGTAACCGATACTCAGATCGGTAGTCTCGGTGTCACGTACCTGTGTATTTTCAAATACCATATATGCATTGTACCATTGCAGTTTGTGGTTGCGGTTGAATGCATAGTCCAGCTTTCCGTGAATGGCATAGCGGGTCTGCTGCTCGGAATAGGTACGGTCGTTGAGACCTGTAAGCACCGGCAAGTTGGAAGCATCACTTGTAGCCGTTTTGGATTCGAAATAGGTGCTGTTGCTGCCGCGGTAGCTGTTCTGATAACTCCCGGCCAGCATGATACCCAGACGATCTCTGAAAAGCCTGTCTCCGTAAGAAAATCCGGCAAACAGATTGGGAGCGGGTTTGCTGCTCTTCAGATCGATAGCGGCCGAAGAGAAGTCACGGGCTTTGGCCGGATAATTCTCTCCGTATATCTCATAAGGAGACTTTTTGTCAATGCCTTTGGTATCGAACGATAGGAAATCCCGATCGAAGAAAAGCGCATTGTACCCGGTGGAAACATTGGCTGTAATTTGTCTGCGGGAAGGAGCATCCTTCATCACCAGGTTGATAGCACCTCCGATGCCGTCTCCCTCCATTTCTGCGGTGAGGGCCTTGGAGACATCCAGGCGTTCCAGCAACTCGGAAGGGAATATATCGAGAGGTACAAACCGGTTTTTATTGTCGGGACTGGGTATCTTGATCCCATTGACCAGAGTATAGTTGTAGCGTTTGTCCATCCCACGCAGGATGGCATATTGCCCGTCTCCGCTGTTGTTGCGTTCGACAGTGACTCCGGATACACGCTGGATCACATTGGCAACCGTCATATCGGGTGAGATCTCAATAGCACGCGCACTCACGATATTCATTACATTCATCGAATTCTTTTCTATGGTGCGGGCGCCGTTATCGGTTCCTCCTGTATTGACTCCGTAGACCACGACTTCGTCGAGCAACTGTGCATCCGACTCCAACAGGATCGTAAGCTTGTTGTCGGGTGTATTCTCTATTTTTACGACTGCGGTCTTATAACCGATATAGCTGCAATTGAGCGTAACAGGTAAGTGTTCCAGATCACTGAAAACAAAACTTCCATCGAGTCCGGACACAGTACCTTTGGCCGGCAACTCGCCCACCTGTATAGTAGCACCAATGATCTCTTCTTGTGTTTTGGCATCAATCACAACCCCTTTCACAGGAGTGGCAGCAAACAGAGGAAAGGAAACAAACAGAGAAAGAATAGGGATAATCTTGAATTTCATGTAATGGCTAATTGATATTGAGCGCAAAAGTAGAGGGGTGGTATTACAATGAAGTTGCCGGGAAATGAAAAACAAATTACGGAAAGTTTACAGAACTGTTTCAGAAAAGCCTGTAGATAGGCTTTTTCTGACAAATATAGGACGTGCTTTATTGTTATATAAGCCCCATACATATATACTTTTTTTAGACATAAGGACAAAAGAACATATCTTTATTTTATGTATTGTTTATATAGTCCGGACTCTGTTAAACTCTTTTGTTCTTCTGTTCTTTTGTCTAAAAAATAGTTTTCACTATATTTAAAGAATATAGGATGCACCTTAGATAAGCCTTCAAACAAGTTTGAGTCTTATCGTTCGGTTTTCACTATATTTGAAGTCTATAGAATACATACAAAACATATTTCATGAAAAAGGTAGTTATCGCCATCGATTCGTTCAAAGGTTCGGTCTCGTCAGCGGAAGCAGCAAACGCCTGCGCCAAAGGAATACTCCGTATATACCCGGATTGTAAGACTGTGTGTCTCCCCGTTGCAGATGGTGGCGAGGGCACTGTATCTGCATTGGTTGGGGCAACCGAAGGTGAATATATATCGTGTCGGGTACATGATCCTCTGATGCGCCCGATAGATGCCTGCTATGGAATATCAGGTGATGGCAAGACGGTGGTAATAGAACTGGCTGCGGCCAGTGGATTGCATCTCCTGAGCCCCAATGAGTATGACCCGGTGAAAACCACGACTTACGGTACAGGGGAATTGATTGCCGATGCGCTGAGACGTGGCTATCGCAACTTCCTGATCGGCCTGGGAGGAAGTGCAACCAACGATGCGGGGACAGGAATCTTACAGGCATTAGGCATACGATTTACGGACACATACGGAAATCTGATTGAACCGGGAAAGACAACGCTTTCTTCCATCTGCGGAATAGATACCTCCGGACTACTGCCAACAGCCCGGGAAAGCAAGTTCACCTTACTCTGCGATGTTACGAATCCGTTTGTGGGAGATCAAGGGGCAGTTGCAATATTCTCACCACAGAAAGGAGCAAATCTACAGATGCAAAAGATACTGGAGAAAGGGATGATTCGTTTCTCACAATTGATCCGCAGAGGTACAGGTGAAGATATAGGTGACATTCCGGGAAGCGGAGCAGCAGGAGGAACAGCAGGTGGATTGCTGGCTTTTCTACATGCGCAGATCAAATCGGGTATTGCTACGATACTGGATATTCTTAAATTTGATGAGCAGCTTTCAGATACCGATCTGGTGATCACAGGAGAAGGGAAACTGGATGTTCAGACATTGAACGGTAAAGTTCCTTTCGGCATACTTCAACGAGCTACAAAGGCTTCTGTACCTGTCGTGGCATTGGCTGGATCTGTAGAGAATGTGAACAAATTGAATGAAGCCGGATTTCTGGCCGCCTTTTCCATACAGACTGCCCCAATATCCCTGCAGCTGGCTATGGACAAAACTATTACATTACATCATATAGAGCAAACCACCAGTCAGTGTATACGTCTTTTCCGGACAAAGGATAGTTAAGGGGTAGTATGTAAAGGATATTTCTCCCACGGACTGCGTGAACTGTACAAAGCCTTCTTTGCCAAAGACAGAATACTATCGTAGGAGAAGGTAGAACCACCCCACATGCCACGTCCGATCACATACGATGTAGCAAACGTCCTCCAATCAGGAAATACGGGCTTTACCTGCTCATACATCTGCATGATATATTCCCAGCTTTCCTGCTCAGTCAGATAGCCATTCTCATACGACATACGCACCAGACTGACCAGTCTGGAGGCATCCCATGCCAGAATACCCCGTTCGAGTGTCTCTTCTGTATACGGAAAGAGATCGTTCTCATCGGATTCGGACATACACTCTGCCAGATTGCATGCAAACTCTGCAAGCTCCGTACCATTGATATTCTCACCCATGATCATCCGGGTACATTCGGATATATCAGGGTACTGCCTGATATAATATAAGACGGAGGGATATACGGTACGATTGCCACAATAGAGCAACCATTCGGTGGCCTCGCGCGCTGTTTGCGGATCCGTGACTCCCCAATGTTCTTCCAACCCTACAGCGGTACGCTGCACGGGAATACCTGTGATGAGAGAATCGGTATAAGCATCGATCTGCTGGCTATTGATCAGTCCCATATTCAGGGCCCGCATACGATCCGGAGCCAGGGAACGGTCTGCCCTGGGGTGTGTCCGAAAGGCACGCCTGCCACTGATACGCAACAAGTGACGAAAATGAGGAACCAGAAAAAACCAGCTCAGTAATATGATGATCAGTATCAGGTACGCATACCAGGGAAGACTGTGGATCATTCTTGTTTTATTTATATTTCAGTAAAACCTTTCCATACATCCGGGATCATCTTTCTAATGATCTTTTATCCGGAGTTGGAAACGACTTTTCCTACTGCTGCTATCAATTATTGTTTGTTTTGGGCATACAAATTTAATCCAATTTTGAAAAGAAGCAACCTTATCCAACAAAAAAAGCGACTACACGTTTATGTGTAATCGCTACTCCGAAAAATTGTACTCGAAGGGGGACTTGAACCCCCACAGCCGTTATGGCCAAAGGATTTTAAGTCCTTCGTGTCTACCATTCCACCATTCGAGCATCCTTTCAAAGAAGAGCGAAAGACGGGATTCGAACCCGCGACCCTAACCTTGGCAAGGTTATGCTCTACCAACTGAGCTACTTTCGCAAAATTTCAACGGGTGCAAAGATAAAGAGTTTCCTCATACCCGCCAAACTTTTCAAAAGGAAAGTTGTCTGTTCTTACTATTCCGATACCCTTCCCAGCAGGGACTGTTCGGCCTGCTCTACCAGATGGAAATTGAATTCATTGGTCACTTGCTGCATCAACGCAGAGATCTCATCGTTGCAGAGATTACCGATACTTCCTTCGTGTGTATGATCGACCTGCCTGCTGTGGGCAAAACGTCCGGCTTCTATTTCCAGCCCTACCTGTTTGTAAGCATCGCGGAAAGGAACACCTTCTCTGGCCAATCGGTTGACCTCCTCCACGCTAAAGATAAGCAGGTATTTGTCGTCTTCCAGAATATTCTTATTGACTTCGATCTCATTCATGATATAGGTGGTCATCTGCAAACACTCTTTTATCTCCTCAAATGCCGGAATAAATACCTCTTTGATAATCTGCAGGTCGCGGAAATACCCGGAAGGCAGATTATTTGCGATCATCATGATCTGTTGAGGCAAAGCCTGTAGTTTGTTGCAACGGGCACGGGTAAGTTCAAACACATCCGGGTTTTTCTTATGAGGCATGATGCTGGAACCTGTGGTGCATTCGTCCGGCAGTTTGACAAAACCAAAATTCTGGCTATTGAACAGACAGGCATCATAAGCGAGTTTGGAGAGTGTACCTGCCAGCGTAGCCAATGCAAAAGCTACATTTCTCTCCAGTTTGCCTCTTCCCATCTGAGCATATACCACATTGTAGTTCATGGAATCGAACCCCAGTAACTGAGTAGTCAATTTACGGTCGAGAGGAAAAGAAGAACCATAGCCGGCAGCCGATCCCAGAGGATTGCGGTTGCACATTTTATAGGCTGCGTGCAGAAACTGCATATCATCTACCAGACTTTCCGCATACGCCCCGAACCACAAGCCGAAAGAAGAAGGCATCGCGATCTGCAGATGTGTATAGCCTGGCATCAGCACTTCTTTGTACTTCTCACTCTGGGTAATCAACACATGGAAGAGTGCCTCCACAGCTTCGACCACTTCGTGCAATTGAGTACGGGTGAATAACTTCAGATCCAACAGTACCTGATCGTTACGCGACCGGCCGCTATGTATTTTTTTGCCGATATCTCCCAGCTTCCGGGTCAGCATCAACTCTACCTGGGAATGTACATCTTCTACTCCTTCTTCTATGACAAACTTTCCCTCTTCGGCCATTGCGTAAATAGAACGAAGTTCTTCAAGAAGCAATCGCAATTCATCCGATGTAAGCAAACCGATACTTTCGAGCATCGTGATATGGGCCATGGAGCCCATCACATCGTGTCTGGCCAGGAACAAATCCATCTCCCGGTCACGTCCAACGGTGAACTTCTCTATCGCATCATTCACCTGAACATTCTTTTCCCAAAGCTTCTGTGCCATATATATTACTATTTAATAAGGAATTGCAGCGAGTGTTTCGGCCATTTTCTCCAGTCCTTCCTGCAGAGGTTTTTGTATCATGCCTTTCATGATCGGATTCAGTTCCAACCCGATGGTCAGTTTCATCTTACACTCTTCTTCTCCGACAGGAACGATCTGTATCCAGAGATTGAAAAACAGAGGTGAATTTACTGTTTCAAACTTAACACATTTGTTGGGTTCACGTTCTACAATACGCAGACTGATCTGTCCGACAGGAGAGACAGTGAAACTAAGCGTATCCTGATCAAAAGCCAGGTCTTTTACCTTATCGGCAGGTATACGGTCACGTACAGAATCCAGGTTGTTAAGATCGGACAATTTATCGTATACACGTGCATCGCTATAAGGAATAACCTTAATATTACTTTCAAATTTGGTCATCTTTTCTCTTTATTAAAAACACAAAAAAGAACGGTCCGGACATAAAATGTCCGAACAGCTCTTTCAGAAATTTATAATATTGTTTTTATATACTTACTTATTCGGATCCCAGTTTGCCGGATCTTTCCGCCATTCGTTCAATGTATCGATATCCTCTTTCTCAATATATCCTGTACGTAGTGCCACATCCAATACGACATCATAATTGGTCAGAGTGACCAAAGGAACTTTAGCGTCTTTGAATCTTTTCTCAGCAACCGGGAAACCATAGGTATAAGCAGCCACCATACCGATTACATCACAACCATCGCGGCGAATGGCTTCGACAGCCTTGAGACTGCTCCCTCCGGTAGAAACCAGATCTTCCACCACCACCACTTTCATGCCGGGGCGAAGCTCTCCTTCTATCAGATTCTCTAATCCGTGATCTTTCGGTGTGGAACGAACATATACGAACGGAAGATTGAGGGCATCTGCCACGAGAGCTCCCTGTGGGATAGCTCCGGTAGCTACACCTGCAATAGCATCCACCTGTCCGAAACGTTCGAGTATGATTCGGGTGATCTCTATCTTTACAAAATTACGCAAAGAAGGATAGGAAAGTGTTTTCCGGTTGTCACAATAGAAGGGCGATTTCCATCCGGAAGCCCATGTAAAAGGGTTGGCCGGTTGCAATTTGATCGCTTTAATCTTCAACAACTTCTCCGCGAATAATTTCTCCAAAGCTTTCATAGTCGACTTTCTCTGATAAATGTTTGGCACAAAAGTACGGAAAGTGAATGAGAATGGAAAGAAGAAATCGTATATTTTTCAATAAAATATGAATTAAAAAGAATTAAGTCAGCCTGGATGTTTCAGTCCGGATACACCTCATCATCAGAACCTGGAAGACAGGCACGTATATCATTCATATCAAACCCCCGTCCCAGTGCGAAACGGATCAGTTTGCCGTTTAGCTCGTACTCGTCTTTGGCGCATACACTTTTGCGTTTGGCATCAAGCAGCCTGTGCAGTCCGTCGCGATACTCCTCTTCATCTATTTCCCGCAGACAGAGGGAGACCACCGGAGAGGATATTTTTTTCATATACAAAGCCTGTGCGATCTTCTTACGCCCCCATTTATCGAAACGATACTTATCTTTTACAAACGCACGGCAATAACGTTCTTCATTGAGGTATCCTTCTTTTTCCAGATAGGTGAGGATACGTTCCATTCCCTCACAGGGAATCCCCCACTTCTGCAGCTTGTCGGAAACTTCCGCACGACAATGTTCGGCCGCGGAACAATAAGAGGCGGCTCTGTTCAGCGCCTCGGCTTCGGTTATTGTATTCATTCTGACTTATCTAATATAGCTGTAACCATTCTGTCATTGCCCGAAAGGTCAGAAATCACCCGGGTCGAATGATATCCGAAAGACTCAAACAAACCGGCTGTTTCCTGTCCGTAGCTTCGATTTATTTCCAGATATACCTTCCCACACGGAAGCAGCAATTGCTTTCCGACCTCGGCTATCCTGCGATAAAAGCGCAACGGATCCATATCGGGAACAAAAAGTGCCTGTGAAGGTTCCCAGTCCAGCACATTGGGTTCCATTTCCTTTTTCTCACTCTCTGTGATATACGGAGGATTACTGACAAGAATATCCAAAGAAGCTGGTTCCATCACAGGAGGGTCAAACACATTCTGAAGAAAAAACGAGACATCGGCATTCAGTTGTTTCGCATTTTCCACTGCCACTTCTATTGCTTTCTCCGAGATATCCCAGGCATATACTTGGGCCGTCGGCAATTGCAACGCCAAAGAAATAGCAATGCATCCGCTGCCCGTACCAATATCAAGGATGCAACCCGCAGAGGGGTTCTCCCTGAGGATCAGTTCGACCAGTTCTTCCGTTTCCGGCCGTGGGATCAGCACATCCGGAGTCACCCGGAAAGTATTTCCATAGAATTCAGCATTTTCACATATATATTGTATAGGTTCGTACAGGGAAAGGCGCCTGACCGTATCCTCGAGCAACGCTCTCTTATTACCGGATAAATTTATATCTTTGCCCAGATATAGAGACAGGTCGTCCATGCCAAGAAGATCCCGGCAAATTATACGGGTAAGGGCAGATATCTCTCCTGCGGAATACAGGTCCTGCAGAGAGTCGCGGATGTAAGTCTTGATCTGATTCATATTGGATATGCAAATTTACGCATAAATACGATTAGAATTCCCATGAGTGAAGAAGAAAAATACATGTGGCGTTGTATTCAGCTGGCACGCAACGGAGCCGCTCACACGTTTCCCAACCCCATGGTAGGGGCAGTGATCGTCTGTGACGGTAAGATCATCGGAGAAGGATATCACATCCGTTACGGAGAGGCACATGCGGAAGTAAATGCCATCCGCTCGGTGAAAACCCCTGCTTTGCTGCAACGTTCGACGATCTACGTCAGTCTGGAACCCTGCTCACATTACGGCAAGACTCCTCCCTGCTCGGACCTGATCATACAGAACAGAATACCCCGGGTAGTGATCGGCTGTGAAGATCCATTTTACCGGGTAGATGGCCGGGGAATACGCAAGTTGCAGGAAGCCGGATGTGAAGTAAAAGTCGGAGTTCTTGAAAAAGAATGCCGGCATCTGATCCGACGCTTCATCACAGTAAATGAGCAGCAACGCCCTTATATAACGCTGAAATGGGCAGAGTCGGCCGACGGTTTTATCGATCTGTCGCGCACCGGTGGCAAGCCAGTGATCCTGTCCACACCGCTGACAGCCATGCTGGCACATAAAAGACGTGCCGATTCGGAAGCGGTCCTCGTAGGTACCCGAACTGCACTTCTGGACGATCCCAGCCTGAATACCCGTAACTGGCCCGGCAAAAACCCGATCCGGGTGGTGATAGACAAAGAACTCACACTTCCCCGTTCGCTTCATCTGTTTGATGGCTGTACTCCTACCCTTGTTTTCACCTTTGCCACCGATCTTCCGGATCTGCCGGGCACGGAGTTCATTACATTAAGCCCTCAAAAAGATATTTCCGTACAGATGATCCGGCAACTCTATCAAAGAGGTATCCGCTCTCTGCTGGTAGAAGGAGGGGCTGTAGTGCTTGAGAGTTTTATAAAAGAGGGGCTGTGG
>DALZBD010000037.1:0-14445 GCA_031977515.1 Bacteroides sp.
AACAATAATCTGTTCGATAAAATTAAAAATAAATTTGTTGTTCTGAACGAACATGAATTTAAAATCTGTTGCCTTACTATAGCAAAGTTGTCCAATAGCGAGATCGGTATCATTTTAAATAACACAGCTTCTACCATACAAAGTAAAAAATCATATATCAGAAAAAAGTTGAATATACCCAGTCATGGAAAATTAAACGATTTCTTTCATAATTATTTTCAGCAAATGCCTCCTACAGACAGATGTTGATCAAATAATTTATTTCTGAACTACTTCCCAGCGTCATTTATACTTCCCCCGTTAATGTGCGATTACCATCAGCCAGCGCCTCGGAGAGGCAGTATTTCATAGCCCAGTGTAGAGAGAGGGAGGTTGGAACGATAGCGGAAACATTCCAAGCGCCATCCTGGGTTTTCAAACAGATGCATTCCATAGTACCCTGGCGGGGCAGTACGATACATACAAACACAGTACTGCCCCTTTTAGGGGCGTACTTTCAGATGGGGTACTTGTACCCAGGGTGCCAGTCGCTCCGGTTCTCTACGCTACTTTTGTCCTGGGCTATGAAATACTGCCTCTCCGAGGCGTAGGACTTTAGATGGGTTGTAGAGTATGTGGGGGTGTTTGGATATATTTATATAAATCGCCGACTGCACTTTTGGATAGGGATGGATTCAATATAGAAATACATTACATACACTACATAGGCTATATGATTTCCCCTATATACCGATAAGAAAATAAAAGCAGCATCTCCTTCTTAATTTCCCCTGCCTTGATTAACTTAAAAAGAATTTATTTTCTATCTTTGTCTTTACATACTGTTATGAGCGAATAACGATATGTATTACTATATATTCTGGTCAACGAAATCGCCAAAATTTTAGATCACCGGAACGAGAAAGATTTATAGTAATTCTTGCCTATTTTTTAGATGACAATAATAATATAGCGTGAGATTACTATATACTTTCTTGTAGGTGTTTGGCGATGCCTGTTGACCAGTATATAGATCTATCTCACGCTTTTAGTATATATACGTCATATAAAAATAACGCTATGAAACACTGTATGCTGCGCTCTCCCTGATCTGTGTTGCTCTACTGAGTAATATCTGTCTGTACGAATCCCCCTGTATTATTCAACAAAAGATTATGCAATTAGTTTGATGCAAAAGGAACCGCCAAAACACTTTGCTTTGAACCCTATCTGATTATATAGGTGATCCGTATCTCTTCGTAAGCGTGTTGGAGGAAGGCTTGTTGCCGATAACAGCACTTTTAATACGCTAAAGATATGATAATAACACGAGAAACAAACCAGAATGAGGGAGAGATTCTGAATTTTACTTTGGGGTTGCTGGAGCAATCAGATCAAATAGTCTGTCAACGTGCAAAGGATGCAGGTCTGAATATCCTCGTTTGCGAAGAATTGCCTCGGGAAACACTACATCAGGATGTTGTTTTTAAGAAGATAGTCGTAGACTGTGGTAGTTCGGTTATTGACTGCGAACTGAAACGAAAAACAGAGTATAAGACCAAGGAGTTTATATGCAGCACCATCATTCTGCACATGTCAGACGAAGACGCATGGGGGCGCTACAAAGAAACGCTGCGCAACAAAGAACATTATAACGAAATAAAAGAATACAACTGGATTCCTAAACTATTCGATAATATCCGGATAAACTATCGTTATTATAACGATGAAACATCAGATTATTTTGAAGTTTCCTGTCCGGAGAAACCTCACGGTCTGTTCATGATCTCAGGTAAATAATAACCTGGACATTTGTGTGGCAGTTAATTGCTGATTTGATAGGCAAACTGCCACACATTTTTTATTTTCGGCTTGGGTAAAACCGAAATCCTTTTATCTTTGTTGGTGAGAATACATGTTTATATATACCAACACCACACAATATGAAAAAGACCTGCTTGTTCGTTGTACTGGCTATTATCAGCTTTTGTTTTTCGTGTCGTCAATCACATCCTTATTCTTCTTTTCTGGATAAAGCAACGCTTTTATTGGAAGAATTCCCTGATAGTGCAGCCTGTTATCTGGACTCTATTGTATCTCCGGAAGAGATGAAAGAGAAAGATTTTCACCACTATCAATTGTTGCGCATACAAGTGAAAGATAAACTGCGGCAACCATTAATTGAGGATACCACGATTTTTAAGTTAAGAGGAATATATGATAAAACTGATCCAATCATGGCATCTGCTATATACTATTATTCGGCTATTGTATATGAAGAACAAAGAGAATATGAAGCTGCTATGGATAATTGCCTGATGGCGGAGCAATTATCAGATTTATCAGGGGATAAACATAAAGGTTTGATCCATAATACGATTGGTCGGATGTTCTCATATCAGGCTTTAAGAGACAAGGCACGGGAGAAGTTTATGAAATCCTTGGAATACTTTCAAAAAATAGGGGATTTGAATAGTGAATTTACAGTTTACAATCAAATAAGTAATTCTTATTTGATGGAAGAAAAATTTGATAGTACTTTGATTTTTTGTGAAAAGATTATAGATTTATTAGAACATACAAATGAATGTGCACAAAAAGCTATTATATTATCCGATTTATCACTTGTTTATATAATGGTAGGAGATAATAATAAAGCTGAATATTATCTGAAAAAATCACTTAATTATTCTATGACTAATCTTGAACTTTCAAAGATTTATATGAACCTTGCCAAAATAAATATGCATAATCCTGATCTATTATATCACTATATAGAAGAAGCATTGAAGTTAGCAGAAAAAGAGAATGATTTAATGATTTTATCTCATATCTATATTTTTCTTTCTTCTATTCAAGAAGAACAAGGCTTATCTTGTTTAGCATTAGTTAATTATAAAAAGCATTCTGAATATATGCGTGAACATTTTGAGAAAAATTATGCAAATTCTATGCTGGAGATACAACATAAATATCAATTAAAAGAATTGCAAAATGAGAATATGAATCTGACAATAAAACATCAGCGTTTGGTTATTATAGGATTAGTCATTCTTGCTTTACTGTTGGCTTCATGGAGTTTTATCTATAGACAGAAGAAAATACTGGCTCAGGCTGAAAGAAATATTGTGTATTTGCAAAAAATGTCTACCCTATATAATGAGAAAGAGAAAACTTTGAGAAGTATTGTATTAAAAGATTTCGATATATTGAAAAAGGTTGCTTTGTTGGAAAACTATATGGTGCATAATAGTAGCAATAGTCGTTTAATTAAAAAATTTAACGAGATTGTCTATAATCAGGAAACTATGGATTGGAATAGATTGTATGAGACTATAGATAGCTTACACGATAATTTATTAACTAAATTGAAATCTTCATTTCCTCAATTAGATGAAACTGAATTTAAAATTAGTTGTCTTTCTATAGCAAAATTTACTAATGCAGAAATAGCCTTGTTAATGGAATATAGTACGAGTTCCATCCAATGGAGGAAGGCTTCAATACGCAAGAAATTAGGAGTAAAACCAATGGGGAATATCCATGATTTTTTAAATTCCTATTTTGAGAAAGAGCTAGATGAACGTCAATGTTAATTAGCTATAGAATTGAAATCCTTTTTGTTATGGGAGATAAATTTGCTAAAAGATGACAATTCGTTAATAGACACTTGATAGGGACTGTTTAAACGCCTATTTTTGTTGTCACATTTTAGTTTATTTAAAATTGTAGGAGATATGAATGGATTGTGGATTCTATTATTTAATCTATCTTTTTTTTCTCATTTTTCTCAGGATGTCAAAGTTCTTGTTGAGGGAAACCTTGGAACTGCTCGTCCTCGCTCTATTTCCGAACCAGTAGCTGTTCATCAATCACAAGATGCATTACAAATCACTTTTGATAATGCAGGAGTTGAAACCTTAGAGGTCCGGGTAGAAAATAATACAACCTCAGAAGTTGTCTATACTTACACCCTGAATCCTTATCAGGAATCTTCCCTATATATTCCAATTTCCCACTGGGATCAGGGGGAATATACCATTTATTTTGTCAATCCAATAAACAATCTCTATATGTACGGCAACTTTTATAAAGAATAGGCAAGACTTTATAAAACGACGTAGGGTGTGAGTGGTACTTTTCTATAGAACTAGGCGGTTCCTGTAGTAGAGAAGTTTCTGCTCACACTTTTTTGTCTTACTTGTATATACATTGTAAATTATGTAAATCAGCCCCTGTAAATCAAATAAAATGGCTAATTTTGCAGTATGGAACAGACGAATCCGGAACTGGCTCTTGCCTGGCAATTTATCGAACACACAGGGACACATGTTTTCCTGACCGGAAAGGCGGGTACGGGAAAGACTACCTTTTTGCGCAAGTTGCGCGAAGCTTCCCCCAAACGTATGGTGGTAGTGGCTCCTACAGGGATTGCGGCTATCAATGCGGGTGGTGTGACGATACATTCTTTTTTCCAGCTCCCTTTTGCTCCGTATGTTCCCGATTCTACCTTCTCAGCTGCTCAGACTCCACATAAATTCGGTAAAGAAAAGATCTCTATTATTCGTAGCCTTGATCTGCTGGTAATTGACGAGATCAGTATGGTACGGGCCGACGTGTTGGATGCCATGGATGCGGTATTGCGTCGTTATCGGGATCGGTATAAACCCTTTGGTGGAGTGCAGTTGCTTATGATCGGAGATATGCAGCAATTGGCACCTGTGGTCAGAGAAGAGGAGTGGGGACTGCTGAGTACTTATTACGATACTTCTTTCTTTTTTGGTAGCCATGTGCTTCGTGAGACAGATTATGTGACTATCGAATTGAAACAGGTCTATCGCCAGAGCGATACTACTTTCCTTTCTCTGCTCAACCGGATACGCTCCAACAGTGCGGATGATGCAGTGCTTCAGCAGCTCAACAATCGTTACCTGCCTGGTTTCCGGCCACAGGAAGAAGAAGGGTATATCCGTCTGACCTCGCACAACCTTCAGGCACAGCGATACAACGAATCGCAGTTGGCTGCACTTCCCGACGCAGCATTCCGCTTTGTGGCTCAGGTCGAAGGTACCTTTCCCGAAACCGCCTATCCTGCGGACCAGACATTGGTTCTTAAGGCCGGGGCGCAGATCATGTTTATCAAAAACGATTCTTCGGCAGACAAGCGATATTACAACGGTAAGATCGGAAGGGTAGTGGCTGTGGATGCCCGTACCATTGTGGTGAAAGGTAACGATCCGCAGGACAAACCTTTCGCACTCGACCGGGAGGAATGGAGTAACAGCCGTTATTCCCTGAACGAGCAGACACGGGAGATCACCGAAGAGATAGAAGGAGTATTCCGGCAGTATCCGGTCAGGCTGGCCTGGGCCATCACGATCCACAAGAGTCAGGGACTTACGTTCGAACGAGCCATTATAGATGCCAACGCCTCTTTTGCACACGGACAGGTGTATGTGGCACTCAGCCGCTGCAAAACGCTGGAAGGAATGGTGCTCAGTTCGCCTTTACGCAAAGAGGCTATTATCTGTGACGATGCCATCGAAGTGTTCAATGAAGAGGCCCGTACCCGTACACCCGACGAGGCAAGGCTGCACCACCTGCAACAACAATATTTCTACGAATTATTGTGCGAACAGTTTGATTTTAAATTGCTGGATCGATACTTCTCGTATGTATTGCGGCTGTTGGATGAACATTTGTACAAATTGTATCCAAAGTTACTGGAACGCTATAAACTCGCCTACGATCTTTTCCGGGAAAAGGTTATGAAAGTTGCCGATACTTTCAAGGCACAATACACCTCTCTGTTGATGGCTTCGGCAGATCAACAGGAGACTACGTTGCTGAGCCAGCGGATTGTGTCGGGGGCAGGCTATTTTCACAAGCAACTCGAAGAATTACTTGTGCCTCTGGTTGCCGAAAGTCGGATAGAGACTGACAACAAAGAGATTAAGAAAAAGGTCACAGAGGGATTGGAAAATCTGAGACAAACCTTGCGGATCAGACAAGGAACGTTGGAACAGACAGCTTCCGAAGGGTTTTCGGTGACTGCTTATCTCAGGAGGAAAGCCATACTGGCTCTGGAACAGGAGAAAGCGAAAGAGAAAGCCACTGCGGGAGAACGAAAGAAACGTACCATGGAGAAGGTGGAAGTGCCCTCGGATATCCTGCATCCTAAACTCTACAGCCGTATTATAGGATGGCGTAGCAGGGAAGCAGCAAAGCTCTCTTTGCCTGCTTATACGGTACTTCAGCAGAAAGCCATATTGGGTATTGTCAATCTTTTGCCTGCCAGCGATGATGAATTGCTGTGTATTCCCTATGTGGGCAAGAAGGCAGTGGAGAAATACGGAGATATGCTGTTGCAGATGGTAGAGGAGTACGTAGATAAATATGGAGTCTCACGTCCGGAGAAGGCTGAGGTGACTTTGAAGAGCACGGTGCATAAAAATAAAGAGAAAAAAGCTCCCAAACCTCCCAGAGAGGATACCAAAGAGATCACTTACCGGATGTTTCGTGCAGGAAAGACAGTAGCAGAGATTGCCGACGAGCGGCAATTGGTCACTGGAACGGTGGCTGCTCATCTGGAACATTATATCCGTAGCGGTCAGCTTGCTGTCGAGGAAGTAGTAGATCCCCTGAAGATCAACCTGATCCGTGACTGTATCCGTAAGAGAGGACTGGAAGGTGGTATGACTGCCTTGAAGGTAGAACTGGGAGATAAAGTTTCTTTTGCTGATATCCGGCTGGTCGTAGCTGCTTCCAGCAAGTGATCTTTTAGGAACCAAACCCTGGGTAACAAATAATAAAAGGTTGTTCCTTATAATTCTGATACAGGCCCAAGGTCTCGTTCCTAAACTATTGGGTTATTGACTGCGTCTCATGCATAGATTCTCTTTTACTCCATTCTTTTTTTGCATTTTATGCGAATAAATCAAAAAAGTTTTTAATTTTGTACGCAACAAAATCTGATTATACAAAGCAAACATAGGTATAATACATTTTTATTTACTAAAACATCTGGTTAAAACATGAAACGTAAAAATCTTTTTTTACTGCTGGGAGTAGCATTCTTTTGCTCCTGCGGTGGAGGGTCGGATAGTATAAACACATCCCTGATCCCTGTACAATCTCCAACTGGTGATGGTATCGCTTATCTCAACGAAAGTGGTAAAATAGCTGCGGAAACAGAGTTTGGCGCTGCTTATTTTTCGGGCGGGCTTGCTGTGGCAAACTTCGACCGTATGACGGGTTATATCAATACCAAAGGAAAAGTGGCTATTGAGGCCAAATACTACGAAGGATTGCAGTTCAGCGACGGTCTGGCATGGGTGACTTATGAGAACAGTAATCCAATTGCTATCAATAAAAGTGGGAAAGAGAAATTTACCCTCGAAAATGTGCGTCAGGTGAACCAGTTCAGTGACGGTCTGGCTGTTTTTACACGCTATGATGATGGTATTAGCTACGGAGCAGTCAATACATCCGGTAAGATAGTGATAGCACCGCAGCAGTACGAACTCCGTGATTTCTCTAATGGAAAAGCAGCGTGTAAGAATGGCGACACTTACAAATGGGGATTCATGGATAAATCCGGAAAGATCGTGATCAATTTCCAGTTTGACGAAATACAGCCTTTTGACGCGAATGGCCTGGCCTGTGTGAGATTGGGAGATAATTGGGGAGTGATCAACGGAAAAGGAGAATATGTGATCAACCCCCGATTTGCAGGTATACGTGCGGATGGTGACTGGTTTATGATCTATGAAAGCGGGAAAGTGGGCTGGTGCGACAAAAAAGGAAATTATACCATCAATCCTCAGTTCAGTAATGCTTTGCTCTTCAATGGATCAGGTCTGGCCCCGGTACAGGAAGGCAGCAAATGGGGATATGTCAATAAAAAAGGTATGATAGAGATCCCTTATCAGTTTGAGCAGGCCACTTCTTTCATCAATAATAAAGTGGCAGTGGTAGAGATGGGCGATCAGTACGGAATGATCGACAAAAAAGGAAAGTATGTGGTGAATCCTCAATATAAGGGTGTAAATAACCAACTACTCAACTATATATCCACCGGAGATAAACCTGTAAGCTATATATTGTCTCAGTATTTCGATTTTGAGACTCCTGCGAATAAGATCAAAGCAATGATTACAGACAACACACTCGATCGTATATCCTACACCAGTACTATGTCTGATATCTGCGAAAAGTATGGACTGAAAGATACCAGCTTCGGAAAGAGAGCAGGTAGCACCCAACTTGATAAAGGCAATCTGGGTAGCGGGACATTCTATACGCTGACTGCATACGGAATGCCGTGGAGATCGGAGCGACAGGGGTGGTCTTACAAATATACTTTCCTGCCCGATTATCGTCCCGAAGTATACATCATAGAGATCAGTGTACAATATCCTCATTCAGAGAAGTCTTATATGCTGGCTAATGAGATATACAAAGAACTCTCGGGTTCGGAAACACCCTTGACTGCCGGACAAACCTATACCATAGAGAAACAACCCATGAGTATAGATGTTTCTTACAAGAGTAACAAAATCACTCTTCGTATAAAGCCAAACTAATGAGGAACTCAGAAGTGGGAAGGAATTTATAAAGTATTCCCATTTTCTTCAGACAAATAAGTACGCCCTGAATCATATATGCATGATTCAGGGCGAATGTTATTGAGTAGGTTTGTTTTTAACTCCTTTGGGGGATACCAGCCCCTACGGGGCTGGTATAAATATGCGAGCAGAAAACTATTATAAATTATTGTTTTTCTGCCCCTTATTAACTCTAAAGAGCGAGAGTATAGCTGCCCTGAAACATCGGAGTTGGATTTTTTACATACTCTCTCACCCGAACATCTCTTTCATCCCTTCGGCAATCGTAAGGGGTTCGTATCCCAGGGTACGTCTTGCTTTCTCTATAGACAATCCGCTGAAACGGGGACGGGGAGTCGCTTCCTGCATTTCTTCGGTTGTAACCGGTTGTATGAGAGAAGAGTCCAGGTTCAAGTAGTCGGCTACCCGGTAGGCAATCTCTGCAATACTGATATTTTCCTTTCCGCAGATATGGAAGATTCCGTTTACAGCCGTATTTGCCAGCTTCTCTATCCCCAGAGATATATCTCCCACAAAAGTTGGTGTACGCCATTGGTCGGATACCACACGGATGGCCTCTCCACTACGTAGCTTGTTGGCAACAAGCTGGAAGATATTTCCATGCTGTCCGGGAAGTGCTTTGCCATATACCACTACGACACGCACAATCGCGTAGTCCGAACAACAACGTGCTACTGCTCTCTCACCGTTGAGCTTGGAAAGTCCGTAGTAATTGACAGGAGAGGGTAGATCCTCCTCTGTATATAGTGTATCTGTTTTACCATCGAATACAAAATCTGTGGAAAGATGAATGAACCGGCAATGATGGGTTTCGCATAGCTTTGCCATTTGCTCTACAGCATGTGTATTGAGAAGATCAGCTTCCGCGTGGTGCGTTTCACAATAATCCGGTACCGAAAGGGCAGAAGTATTTACCACCACATCCGGGTGCACTGTATCAAATAATTCCCGGAGAGCTTCTGTATTGCAAACATCTGTCTGTACAAAACGGTATCCCTGCTGCGGATCGATATCCGGTTTCAGCGAACAGGCAGTGATGATATAGGACGGATTGTTTGTGAAATCTCTCAGGAGTCTGCGACCGGTGAATCCGTTGGCACCGATAATCAATAGTTTTTTCATATATGGGGGGATTTAGAGAAGAGCAAAAGGTGTGTCTGATCCTTACCAGTATACCGAATAAGGACTGCCATTACTACGTCGTACTTCAAACTTTATACCAAAATTGTTGGATTTGAATTCTATAGCTCCTCTGAAATCATTTGCATTCCGGAAAGGTGTAGAAGGATCTTTTTTTCTCCAACCATTGGCATCGTATTCTCCATACAGGTTTAGCTTCATGTTATCATTGAGCCGGTAGGTTGCCTTTTGCATATAGCTGCTTTCTCCCCATCGAAGCGAAGGACCATAGAAACCGGAGCCAAATACAGAGGAACTACTTACTTCCTGTCCGAATGTCCACCTGAGTTCCGGAAAAAGACTTTTGTTGTAGTCAGGTGTGAAAGGCGTATCCAACAGATTGAATTTGGGCAGAGCGGGAGTGGACATATTCATTAGTCCCATGTCGAACATAAAATCACCATATTTCCTGATGGTGGATGGTGGTAGTACAATACTATCATTTGATACCTCAGACTGAGCATATCCCAAAGCTGTAGTAAACAGCACCAGAAACAGAACAAATAGTTTTCTCATATCTCCGTAGTGTTTTCTATACCCCAATAGTGAATACCGGATGCAAGTATAACTTCTCCTTTACTTGCCGAAGCACATCCTATCTTCTCTATAGGTAGTGAAAGCCCCATGCAGAGCAACATTTATCTGAGCTATGCTGAGGTGTATCCTACCTTATGCAAAGGTATAAAAATATATGGATTTTTGGATGGGATTTCCATACTCTTCAACATCAATTATCAGTCTTTCACAAACTATTTTTTATAACCACGACTCCTCCCATACCTGTAGAAGAGTCTATGATGCAATAGGAAAACTCTCCTTTCTCCGGATAATTCTTTATCCAGGGATAGTCTTCTTTGATCCATGGAGGCAGATCTGTCCCGGAGTAGGTATTTATCTCAAATATCACATTCTGAAAATCGAATGGGCTGAAGTCGAAAGATTCGACCTATTTCAGTACATACTCTCCCGAACGACTCAGCGTAAAGATAAGTATTTTCTTTTCCTGATCGAAAGAAATACCTCTAATCTCTTCATCGTGGTATTTGTATGGGTGTCTCATCTGAGTATATTCTATAAATTGTCAGATGGGTGTCACAGAATTTTTCTATGTATCTGGTTTAAGATCGTGGTTGCGACCGACTTTTCATAATCCAGTTGATCATCTATATCCTCTTTATAGGGAGTCTGTACGACATTCTGTAAATGGTAGATTGCCAGTTCTTCTTCACCCAGATCAAACAGCATCTCTCCCAGCACACAACTTGCACGGATAAAAAGAACCGTATGATATGCTTCCTGCGCTTCAACCGTAAGCTCATTTAAAATTTCCATGGCTTTTTGTGTCTCTCCGAAACTTAGAAGTCGCAGAGCTTTATTAAATTGATTGTCCAAATGAATGGGGTCCATATTTCTGATTGTATTTCTTTTGTATACTGTCAACAATATAGGTAAAAGTAGGGATATAACCGCACTTTTACCTGTTTTGTTTTCTCAAAGAAAGCAACTTTTTCCTTCATGTCCAAACAATCGTACTGTGTTTTCAGTGGAGGATCTGACTAAATTTTGATTCTTTCTTTATTCAAATACAGAATATTTGATACACAGTAAGGTATCTGGGATGCAAGGTATTTAAGATGCATTTGAGACGCAAAGTATTGCGTCTCTACACCGATTGTATTTTCTTTTGAAGGTAATACACTTGTAGAGACGCAATACTTTGCGTCTTACAGAAAAAAAGAGGGCTGAAGAAAGTGCAAGTATGCAATCGATGCAGTCAGAAACATCTGTAACGACTCTTTTATGTAGCCAGCAGTCATTTGGCTAAAATGTAAACAAACTCTGAGTAAATGTTTCGTGTCTTTTCATGTGTAACTTCTACGGCCGGAAAAGTCTATTTCCTTTTTTTAGGATGATAGACAGGGGCAAAGATGGGGGTATTTACCCATTTCATCTTTATCGGATCGAACTCACGCTGCATCCCTGCCTCTATACTCCAACTTTCGTTGAGTCTCATTTGTATGGTACCTCCATAATGAGTCTGGGGATACATAGGGGTCATTAGTCCCTTGTGGGAATTGGATTGTCCATTCAATGAATACTGTCCGAATCCTTTTACTGTAAACCGGTCATTGATCTTGTAACTGATGGAAGATCTCAGTCCCATATCGTTATATACACGTTGCATCATAGAGGGCATACTGTATTTGGCTGCATACATTCCTCCTGAGAATGACCAGTTGCCATCCGGAGAATAGAGGTAAGAAGCTCCTGCCTGTATGTGAGTACCCATGGTAGGATATGTCTCGTGAAAGGTGTAGGTCTGTATGGCAGAAACGGAGTTGAGTCGGAACAGATCGGATCGGCTATAGTCCCATGCATGCGGATCCTTTGTCATACCCTGTGGTGGGGTCACCCAGGGATAAGAGGTATATTGCAGGGGAGGAAGCCGGAAGGTGAGGCTGTCTCTCTTCATTTCACCGGGCAAAGCTGGCAGTGAGACATCGAAATCGCCAAACCCTTTCTGACCGGGAGAAAATACATTTTCCGGCCTGAATTCCTCCGGAAGCGGCCGGTAGATACTGTCATTCGGACTTTCGGTTTGTGCCTGCAGGATGAACCCGCTTCCTATAGAAAACAATAGAATAAGAAGTACTTTTTTCATAAGTTTATACAGAGGGTTCAACAATCAGTTTATATCCTATACTCCGCACATTGATGATGCGTATGCAGGGATCTTTCATCAGTTTGCGTCGTATCTTGGTAATAAATACGTGAAGGCTGCGGCTGTTGAAGAAGCTGTCATCCCCCCACAGATCGAGTAATACATCCTGTGTACGTACCACCTGGTCGCGGTTCTCACAAAGCTTTTTCAGGATCTCAGCTTCACGGTGTGAGAGCTCAGAGCGTTCCGTCCCGAAAGTAAGCGACTGCGCGGTCGGATCAAACAGATAGTTACCGATCTCAAAATAATTTTGTCCCGGTGACTCCTGCTGCGTGAAGGCTCTTCCGAGAAGGGCTTTGATACGAATGATCAGTTCCTGCATACCGAAAGGTTTTTTCAGGTAATCGTTCGCACCCAGTTCAAACCCTTCGACTACATCCTGAATAGCCGAACTGGCAGTGAGAAACAATACCGGAGTTTGTTGGTCGGTCTGCCGGATGCGTCTCACCATTTCAAATCCGTCCATACGCGGCATCATCACATCCGCAACTACCACTTGCGGGCGCAGTTCGAAGAAAAGGCGTAGTCCCTCTTCACCATTGGCTGCCGTATAGATCACAAAATCCTCTTCCTCCAGCGTCTCTTTGATGATCATGGCCAGCGTGAGTTCATCCTCTACCAGCAATACGGTTGTCTTTTCTTCTCTTTTCATCAGGCTATCTGTTGTTTCTTTTCTATCGCTTCACGCAATTATGCAGACTGTTCCGGAAACCATAGGGTGAACACCGAGCCACCATCTGGTCTGCTTTTCATTTCTACGGTCCCTCCATGCTTTTCCATCATTGTACGTACGTAATAGAGTCCCAGTCCGTATCCTTTTACTTCGTGGCGGTTGCCTGTCGGTACACGATAGAATTTATCAAATATATATTTCTGCTTTTCCGGGGGAATACCGATCCCGCGATCGGCAACTGTGATTTCCGTACCCTGTCCGGCAGCGCGTACATACAACGTGATATCCGCTTCCTGAGTCGAATATTTGACAGCGTTATCTATCAGATTGCCCAGCATATTTCCCAGGTGAGTACGATTGGCCATTATTTCAAGGTTGTCCGCTTCTATCTCGTATTCAAAACGGACAGGTTTGTCGGCTTTTAAACGATGTTGCTCAAGCAACTCTTCCAGCAGTTCTTTTATCCGGACAGGAGATTTATCCAGCCTGAACGTACGACGCTGCTCCATACTCATGCTGAGGATCTGCTCTACAAGACTACTCAGACGTTCGAGTTGCTCCTGACCAATACGCAGGTATTTTTCCCGCTGTTCTTTTTTCTCCGCCTGATTGAAATTGAGCAGGGCGTCGTTGGCTGCGTAAGCCACTGCAATAGGAGTTTTCAGTTCGTGGGTGATGTTGTTGGTAAAGTCGCTCTTCATCTCTTCGAGTGTCTTCTGTTTCAACAGTGTACGGATCAGGTACCAGAAAGAGAAAGCGAGAATACAAAGAATGATCAGGGAGGTGAAGAGTATACCCGTCATCTGACTGGCAATCAAAGAATCGGTGGGTTCTATCCATACACGATAGCCGTGGCGACCGTGGACATCAAACATCCGTTCGTAATACCTGGCTTTCGGAGAAGGAGAGTAGGCGGTATCCGAAGTCACTTCATCCATCACCTCCGATTCTCCTGTGTTCCATATATAAATAAGTTGGGACAGGTGTGGAGAAGTGATCCCGTGCGAATTCAGTTGGATGGTAAGCAGGCTGTCAAATCGTTGCAGATTGACATCTATATAGCTGTCCAGCCCTGCGTGCAGTCCTTTCTGGAAATAATTCTGAAGCGCTTCTGCATCCTTATTCTTTTGCAGAATAATTCCAATTCCTTCCTGCGAACGTAGCATCGCTTCGGTGGTGAGTGTATCCTGTTCGCTGATACTCTCGGTCTTAATGGTGGTAGTATCGTTGCTCATGCCTACAGACGCAGTGATGCTGCCTGTTGT
>DALZBD010000038.1:0-14050 GCA_031977515.1 Bacteroides sp.
GAAAGTACAAAGACATTCCCAGAAAGGAGTACACCATCTACCCGCACGAATGGAACCCTGCCACGCACACCCTGCACCTCTCCCGGGCAGACCCGCAGCGAAAAAAATACCTCAAAGGGATACAAGACCTTATGCAAAAAGAGATCCGGCTTCTGGAACGTATTGTAAACAACCTGCAAAGAAACTCTGACTACTCCCTCCGGGAAATTATCGAAAACTTTCATGCAGCACATGGAGAACACACGCTCGTCGGATTCGCCCGGAAATTATCCGCAGAACTATCCGCTGCCGCCAGGGAGAGAACAGCCAGAGCGTATCGGTCCTCTGTCAGAAGTTTTGTAATCTTTCACAAAGGAAAGGACATCCTGCTCAGTGGGATAAATGAAAAAGTGATCTGCTCCTATGAACATTACCTGCTCGAAAAGGGACTACAGATGAACACCATCTCCTTCTACATGAGAAACCTCAGAGCCATTTACTACAAGGCCATAGCAGCCCGACTTATCTCCCCACAGGAGAACAGCCCCTTTGCGGAGGTCTTCACAGGTGTCTACCAAACACGAAGAAGAGCCCTGGACAAAGAAGAGATCAGTGCATTGGCACAACTCCAGCAGAAACTCGAAAAGGAAATGGATCTCTTTCGGAGAGCACACACGAACAATTTCCTCTCGCAGCAACAATATCTGTACACAAAAAGACTCAGGGAGGCACTCCTGTATTTCCTTTTTGCCTACCACAGCCGGGGCATGTCATTTATTGATCTGGCCTACCTGAAAAAAAGCGAAATAGGTACACATACACTGCGGTACAAAAGAAGAAAGACAGGAGGATACCTCGAAGTACGCATTACCCCTCCCATGAAAAAGATCATCAACTATTTCAAAAACCAGACAAAGAATTCACGCTATGTATTTCCTGTTTTCACCAACACTGACACGAAACAGCCGGTACAGTACGAAACCGCTCTTTGTAACCAGAACAAATACCTCAAACAACTGGCCCGGCTATCAGGAATAAAAAAAACACTATCCACCCATGTAGCCAGACATACCTGGGCCACACTGGCCAAACGAATGGGATATGCGGTAGCACTTATCAGTGAAGGACTTGGACACCGGGATACAAATGTCACAGCTATCTACCTCGCCTCTTTCGACAGACCGGCCATGGACGAGATCAGCAACAAATTATCAGCAGTGGTAAGAACAGCCTGAAAAACTCACAGTTAGAAAGAAATACATATATTTGCACAGAAAATAACAGACCCAACAAATGATACGTCACTTAGGAAGTGACAATTTCAAAAACATTTCAACTCTTAATCGCCGGCAAATTTAACGCCTTTTATCATTTCTGACTAAACAAAATCTCTATTTGACCTTACATTTTCTCTATTCCTTCACAGAAATTTATTTTTTCGAACGAATATCCGCAGGGCTGGACCCGAGATGAGATACACAAAAACGCGTAAAAGCGGAATAAGAACCGAAACCATACTCCATGGGAAGCGTCTTGAGAGGCTTGATCCCCCATTTTAACTCGTGCAGGAGTTGCTCTTTCTTATAAGCATCAATAAATTCTTTGGGAGAACGACCGAAAACCTGGTAGAAACGTCCGATCAGCTTGGCATAACACATACCCAGTTCGACGGGCAATTCGCCCACCTTCAGATCTTTTCTCAAAGATGCACAGACACGATTGCGGAAAACCGAGTCTTCATCCAGTACAGAGGAGAAGAAAAGAGCAAGTTCCTCCTTCGGGTAGTAACCGCGTAGGTAAAAAAACAGTTCGCTGACCTTAATCTGCAGGTAACTCTCACACCTGAGCCCACTATCCAGAAAAGGAAGCAGACCACTCAGAAAACAGGCTACTGAGCGGTTGACAGGCAACAGGTAGATCCCGCTTCCACCAGCCGTGGAAGAACGGGTAGGGGCATTACGTACCAATTCTTCCAGACGGAAGGAGGGGCAGAGGCTCAGACCTCCACGCAAAGTAAAAAGAATCAGTTGACTATCGACCTGTGCAGACAACTTCACACGTACACCACCCGGCACCAAAAACAGATGTCCTTCCGGCACAGTCAATACCTCCTCTTTACTTACAGAAAGACAGACCTCTCCTTTATGTAAAAGGACGATCTGTGGAAAACCACTTTCACAGAAATAATCCCCTGCACGCTGCACCCGCACCTTATCAATCAGGGGAATCATACCTGAAGCCTGGTAACAAGAACAGTTCAGATGCTCACTGGCATACAACAAATCCAACTTTAATGGTCTCATATTACATATTTTATACTGTCTGTTTGAGGCTGGTAATAAAACCTGCAAACAACCTAACTACCAAAAAACGAGCCTTAGATCTTTGTCTGTTAACAGTTTAGCAACGTCCTTCTTCCCCTACATAAGCCCGGACCACTCCGGAGTGTTTCTCAGGATGTTTCATACTTCAGGCAGAAGACAGAATACAACTCACTCAGGAACAACACCATAACACAGGAAATTTATTCCATTTCGTCACTTCCTAAGTGACAAAAAACCAATCCACCTATAAACCAAATGAATAACAAAGAGAGTGAGGAAAGTTTCTTTAGCAGACAATTTCGGGAAATATATGAACACCTGGGACTATTCGCTTTTCTCTATTTCACAAAGGAAGATCCATGCATACAGAAACAAGAGTTTATCCGGCAAGCAAAAAAATATCAGGCAGATACGGAAACGAACATCCGGGATCTTAAAAAGTACAACCTGATATCTGAACAACAGGGAATACTAAGGCTTCATACAGACTTCTTTTTCAAAATAACTCTCTGGGATCTGCTTATACATATAAAATCCTGGATAGGAAAATCAGCAGCAAATGCACAGGATGGAATCCATACACCCCACCAACCGCAAAGCTATGAGGAGATCAAAGCCTTTGCACAGAATTTCTCTTTGAGTGAATCCTACATGAGTATGACCTGCTGAAAGGAAATTCAAAGAAGGATAACAAACCGGACAGAAAAAACCATACATCCAGACATTCAAACAACACCTTTATGCATAAGAATCTACTCAGAATCCTTATAGCTACCTTTTCCCTATGGTGCATGAGCCATTCACTCTCTGCCCAACAGGTAGCGCTCAAAACCAATCTTCTCTACTGGGCCACCACTACACCCAACCTGGGAGTAGAACTGGCATTGGGAAAGAAACTTACTCTCGACCTGCAGGGCGCATACAATCCATGGATATTCGGAAGTAAACAGGACAACAAAAAGATCCAGCACTGGCAGCTAAGACCCGAGATCCGCTTCTGGCCCTACGAAAAATGGGACGGACACTTCCTGGGAATTCATGCCACTTTTGCCAGCTACAATGCAGGGGGAATCGACCTGCCCCTGGTGCCGTTGGGAAATCTCAAAAACCATCGATACGAAGGATATGCCGCGGGAGCGGGATTCTCCTACGGCTATCAGTGGATCCTGAGTCCGCACTGGAACATAGAAGCCACGGCAGCCCTGGGATATCTCTATCTCAACTACAAGAAATACGAATGTCACAAATGCGGAGAGTTTCAAGGAAAAAGCAACAAACACTGGGTAGGCCCCACCAACCTGGGCCTGTCGGTCATTTATCTCTTCCCTTCAAAAAAGAACTAATATGAGACTTATCTATCATACACGTAACGTATACATTGCCCTGGTACTGCTGCTGTGCCTCACTCCTGGACTCCAGGCACAGGAAGCAAAGCCCCTCACGGGAAAGATCGAGCTGGACGGAGGAAGGTTTGTAATCGAATCTTTCACCGTACAGCAGATCGGTGACTCCCTGCAGATACAGTTGGGAGACATTGCTGTCATAAACCCCGACGGCCCTACAGTCAACCGGTTCGACACTCCACTGATCATTGCCGTACCCAAAACCAAAGGATTCAGCACACGAAAGAAAATTGATCCAAAGGATTTTGCCGGACAGGTCAAACTCACTGTTCTGAATCTCGAAGAGCAGGAGGATGAACTGGCTCTGGAAATAGAGATCAGAATGGAAGGCGATGTGATGAACCGACGCCTGAGTTGGCTCATCATACCCGAACTCAGCAGCAGTGACTCTACTTCACTGACAGCAGCCGGATTGCTGATCAACGGAGCTATCCGCGAGAAACTCTACCGGCGTAAACTCTCTTTCCGCAACTCTATCCTTATGGAGAATCTGCCGGATATGAAGATTGCTGTCACGTGCTATACAGATACCCTGATACGGTACGACCTGCGTATGCCTTATCAACCCTGGATGGATGAGGCTTCGCTGGAGATCCATCAGATCCTTGGGTCGCCCGCTGGAAAGGAACAACTCTATACCCTCTCCTCCATCGCACAGGTCAGGCTGCAATCCCGGGAACCTTATATACCTCAGCCCCTGCTGAACTTTATTCTGCCCGAACCCGAACAGAAACAGCGACGCATGCAGGGACAAGCATACTTAGACTTTCAGGCAGGAAGATCCAATATTGTACCCACTTTCCGGCGCAACCCGGAAGAACTGGCGAAGATAGAAAGTGCCATACAAATGGTCAGAGAAGATCCGGATGTGGAAATAACAGGATTGTTCATTGAAGGCTATGCATCACCCGAAGGAAGTTATGCCCTGAACGAACGACTGGCACGCGAACGTTCACAGGCACTGGCAGATCATATTTCAACGAATTACAGTATCCCGGCACAACAGATCCGTATCAGTTCCGTTCCGGAAGACTGGCAGGGACTCAGAGTGCTGGTCATGGAAAGTGATCTGGTCAGAAAAGACGAAGTACTGGCAGTGATCGACAGCAACGACGAACCCGACCGCAAGGAACAGCGGCTCAAAGCTATGGGATGGCCCTGGACAGCTATGCTCAACGGCATGTTCCCTCAGTTGCGACGCGTAGAGTATCAGATAGACTTTACGGTCAAAGATTATTCGGTGGATGAAAGCCGTGAACTGGCAGGACGTAATCCGGAATTACTCTCTCAACGCGAACTCTTCCTACTGGCGGAAACGCTCGAAAAGGGATCTCCTCAATGGGAGCAGATCTTCGAAACGATAATCAGGCTGTATCCGGATGACTCGACAGCGATACTTAATTACGCAGCAGTGTTGCTGGAACGTGGTGAAATGGCTGCGGCCAAAAGATACCTCGACCGGGTAGCAGATGTTGCCGAAGCAGCCCATAACACAGGTATATGGCATCTTCTGTCGGGCAACCTCGATGATGCCACCCGCTATCTGCAGCAGGCACAGCAGGCCGGAGTGGAAGAAGCCTCACACAACATCCAAGAACTGGAGCGTAAAAAAGAGAACAAGGCTCTTATGGAACGAAACAAAAGATAATAAGATACATATACTCAATTACAAACTCTAATTAAATCAAAAAAGAGATCTATTCAAGTTTCACTTAAAAACAATTAAATTATGAAGATCAAAACAACATTTGTAGCAGCACTCGCTGCCCTGGCCCTGGCCGGATGTTCGAAAGACAACCAAGGTATCGACGGACCCGACACTCCGGACGTTACCGGAGAAGCAACTTACACGACGTTTACCATCAGTATTACGAACCCCAACACCCGTGCTTTCCACGGAGACCTGGCACCTACTCCTTCGGAAGCTGCGGTAAGCAACCTGTCGGTTTACATTTATGACCTCGCTACCAGCAAGATCGAGGACGTACTGACTTTCACTGCAGACGGAGAAAGCAAAACGACACTTATCACCGTGGGGCCGAAGCAATTTGTGGCTACATCGGGGATAACACCTGTCTACGTGAAAGGACAGTCTGTGGCTGATCTTGAAAACCGGATCATCAATGTAGCTAATGAAGCCGCCTTCAAATCTACTCTCACCCAGGCCAATTCATTCCTGATGGCTTCCGAGATCGTAAACCATACCGTAGTAAGTGCTACCAAAGAAGAGGCTGAAAGTGCCAACCATCACAACAACATCATCATCAAACTGGGCCGTGCCATGGCCAAGATCGGTGTGTATTACAACGAAAGTATCAACATTACAGACGGTGAATTGTCTCCGACTGTGCTGGGTACTATGTCAAGTGTGAAATACCACATCAAAAACCAGCCCAACCAGATGTACACGTTCACCACGTATGGAACGTCGGGCGTATGGAAAACTCCTTATTACGACAGAAATAACAACATGTGGAGCGACTCTCATGCAGCCAGTTACTGGTCGCAAACAGACTGGTTCACTACCGGACTCACCAGTCCGGGTGGAAACCACGAAGACCCGACCTACATGATGGAAAACAGTAACATGACCGCACGCCACGGTAACGCTACGTATGTAGCTATCCAGGGTGTATTCTCACCTGCCAAATGGCTGGATGCCAACGGCAACGATGCCACTTCAGGTACATGGAACGCCGGTGATGATTTCTGGAGAATAGCGAAAGTAGAACTGGATGCCGACGACAATATAGTAGCGATCAAAGGATGGAAAGACAACGGTATTTACTCTGTCTTACCTTCTGCTGCACTGTACGACGACACACAGGAAGCTCCCATCAAATACGATGGAGGTTTGATGTACTACTATATTTATCTCGACAGTTCACTGGGCAACACGCCTCCGACAACTACCGCAGATAAATATTCACAGCACCGCAACCAGTATTGGGACGTAGAGATCACTAAAGTGACCGGACTTGGATGGAACGAAGAAGACGGTGGAAGACCCGAAAATCCGGAACCACTCGACAACGACTCTTACATACATGCTACCATCCAGGTTATGAAATGGGAAGGTGTATACATGCCGGGTGAACTCGAAGGAAAAAACTAAGAACCTGATTTCATTTCAGCATTAGCTAAAACGTAAACAGGTATTAAAGAAACAAATAACAAACCCTGTTTCCGGAACCGGAAGCCCTTGCCGCAAGGCAGGGATTCCGGTATACCGGAAATAGAATACATACAATTTTAAACAATGAAACAAATCGCAGGGATACTTACTGCACTCCTCGCACTTATGACCGGACTTTCATCGTGTCTCACAGATGACAATTCGGATTGTCCCGACCCACTTCCTCCGGTGGCCTTGCGATTCGTGTTTACCCACCACGACCATACAGAGGAGGTTACGGATCTGTTCACAGAATACGTGGACGACATCCACCTTTATATTTTCGACAAGGACGACAACTACGTGCAACAGATCGCCGCACCACAAAACTCACTTACAGACGGTAACACCCTTTACCTGGATATAGAACCCGGAGAATACCGGATCGTGGCCTGGGGCAATCTCTACGATAGAGGTTATCAGGTGAACGGATCTTCCGAAACTACTCGCACCGACTTCACTGTAGGAGCCAACGAATACCATACCGATATATCCGACCTGTTTCACGGAACGGATATGCTCACAATAGAAACTATTCCCACCCTATATGACCTACCACTTATCCGAAATACCCATCTAATACGGGTAAAGTTGCTGGGGCTGTCCCAACCGACACACCCTACGATAGAAGATGCCGGTTACAGCGTACAGATAGAAGGCAGCAACATCACTTATAATTTTGAAAACAATCCGGCGGCAGGATATGCCACCGCAACCTATATCCCGGACTATTCGGGCCTACAAGAAGGAAATACATTTGTGGCGCAAGCCGAATTCAAGGTGCAGCGCCTTTGTATCGGAGACGATCTCACGTTGCAGATATCCCAGGGGGAGGTGATCCGTCAGGAAGACAATATTACCGAAAGGATCCTGCAGGCTTATAAAGACATACAGACAGATCAGGATCTGGACAAGCATTATATCTATGAACTCTACTACCAGATCAACCGCTATGGAGGCTGGGTATTCGTAGGAAACCAGGTAACGGATTGGGACGGCGGCAACATGCCGGGAGAATTGTAAAATATACACATACGATAAACGATAGGAATGAAAATGAACAGGATTGCAAATATCATAAGATCACTCTGCCTGTCTTTGCTCATAGTAGCAACGACCGGTTGCCTGCGGGAAGGGAACCATGAGACCACCCCTGCGGACACCGACAGCAAGCTGGTGCGTATGCACATCCGTATCCCAGGCAATCCTTCCGTGGGCACCCGTGCTTTCACCGACACCTACATAGAGACGATCGACGTGCTCTCTTTCCGCGAAGACGACGGAACGTTCCAGTACAGGGCCACCGCTCATGTGATCGATACGGCCAACGAATGGTTCGATATCGTGCTCAACAAGAGCCACGACGAGCAACAGGTGCTCGTCATACTGGCCAATCTGAAAGACGAGCTGGATGGCACGACCCTGACACCGGGCACTACTACCCGGGATCAACTCTACAATACGCTTACCATACGGTTTGTGCACCAGACCGTCTACGATCCCACCCACAACCCGTCCAACCAGGTTTCCGGCCAGTACGGTGAAGACCGTGCACTGCCTATGTGGGGCGAGTACGGCCCGATCGCCATTGTAGATGACATTACAAATCTCGGAACCATTTACATGCTTCGTTCGCTCGCCGCCGTCACGGTACTTATCAACCTGGATACAACCGATCCGGATCAGAAACATTTCGAACTTGTGGATGTTGCCATTTACAACACTGCCGACAAAGGATTTGCCATACCCGACCCGGATCATATAGAGATACCCTCCTCAGGCAACATAAAAGCAACAGACCCGACCATACCCTCCGGTACCCTTTACAATAACGCATACTACGCCTCTACCGACGGGGTAACCATCACCGACGGTATATACATCGGCGAACGGAGCAACACCGCTACCGGAATTGCCGAAGACGACCGCACCTGGCTGCTGATCGGTGGTATATACGACCATTCCGGAGAGGTGACGTGGTACCGAGTACCTTTCATCGACCGTGATGGCAAGCAGTGGGACATCCTGCGCAATCATAACTACATTTTCAACATTTACAAGGTGACGGGTCCCGGTCACGGCGAAGAGGAGGCCAAAGACGCGGATATCTATGCAGACGTCATCCCGTGGAACGAAGGTGCCGACGAACGGTTCGATATAGAGGGACAATACTGGATCTGGATAGATCCCTCCTCGGCATCCTATGATATAGAAGGAGGTAGCGGGGTCATTACAGTGGACACCAACTATCCGGGAGGCTGTACCGCCACAGTTTCAGCGTCGGAAACCGACCTGCACGACCCCTGCCCCTGGCTCACAGTGGACAGTACACCCACAGGGACGCAACTGAACTACTCCGTCGCTGCCACCGATGAATGGGCGCACCGCCGGGGATACATTCACATCCGGGCAGGTAGTTTTGCCGTCACGGTACGTATCGATCAGGCCTACCTCTATATCGACGGCATCAGCGTCACCCCTACCGGCGATATCTCCGGTGACGGGGAAAACCGGGTGATCCGGGCCACAGGTAAGTTCGATGATGTACCGGTACACGTGTGGGATATCACCAACAATTCGGAGATCGTCCAGTCGGCCGCCAATTCTTTTATACCCGGCAATCTCGCCACAGGCAATCCCTCTTCGGTCACCGTGACCATCCCGCAATGGACACAGGATAACCCGCGAACGGTAGAATTCCGATATTTTGATAAATCCGTAAACGATTGGGTCAGTATCCTACAGGCTACTCAGGAAGGCTTCAACTTCCAAGTCGCATCCACGCTGACCAACGGAAGTACGATCGCTGCTCAAAACCAGTCGTACAACATCAATGTTTCAGGCACCAGCTGGCCGGCCATCTACGTCAGGGGAGTCATCCGGGGAACCCAGACGGTGGTCGCAGGGCCGATCACCATCCCGGCCGGTTCCGGTTCCGGAACCACACAATCCATTACCATCGGCACCTACCAGCAATGGAAAGATCAGACAACACGCCAGGTAGAACTTCAATGGTCAAGGAACAATTCGGAATGGACTTCTCCTACGGTCCTTAACTACGGCAATCAGACAGGAAACTACGAAGTATCTGGTTCGTCGGTTGCCGACCCTGCCATCGAGAACGGCGAAAACCTCACCATCCGGGCCCTTCTTCCCAGCGGCGGGCAACTGACTGTCAAAGTGAGCGGCAGCTATGCATCGGGATGGGTCCAGGTACGTTCGGTAACCGCCGACGGGGCTACTGTGGTATCTACCTCTACCCCTACCATTACCGATGTTTCATCACAAACCGTAGGTTTGCCCATAGGCACCAACTATAATTATACCGGAACAGCCACGAACGCGGGACACAGGAACATAAAATGCCAGTACCGGCGCTGGGTCACCGATGCGTATGGAAATAACGGAGCCTGGGAGGCAACGTGGAGTCCAATCAACGCCACTGATATCCAGCAACTGGGATATGTAACATTGACCTCAGGACGCGTAGTCGCTATAGAGGATGCCAAATCTACCCACCATGAAAAAGCAGATCATTTCTTATGGACAGAGGCTATGGGTATTAGCAGTATATACAAAACGCAATCGTATCCCCAAGCGGCTTTATCCCCAAATAACAACGGCGCTTCAGTAAATTCCAGAGAAGCCGTCATGTACTATACAACCACCTATGCTAAAGGGAACGGAGGCTGTGCCGATTATACCGAAGAAGGGACTTCCAACAATTTCTACATTCCTACCCGGGAAGAAATACTGGAGATGGGCCAGCGATTTAAGGAATTAGGTAAAATAGCATATGCGGAAGAGTGGGAATACTGGTGCAACAGGGAATACCTGGGTTCAGATGGATGGCATAGTTTCGCCCATGACATTGAATACAAAGGGTGGCAAGATGTCAGAAGGGACACCTACACGAAGAGAGTCCGGTGTGTCAGGGCAAAGTAAAAAACGATACGAAAATAAAATAAAAAGAACGAAATGTACAGAAGAGGAAAAAATACACGCTTTAAGGCTGTTTCATCACTGAAATGGCGGGATATGCTGTATCTTATCTGTTTTATCGTATATCTGACGGTATCCGGATGTCAGGCGTATGACGAGCCGGGAGGAGGCACAGATACCGGTAATGACGGTCTGGTTACATTCGAAATCAAAGTTCCGCAGACTGGTACTCCCGAATCGGCACTTCCCGGTACAAGAGCCCTGACAGATGCGCAGGAAGGTCTTGTACGGGAAGTAGACGTACTTGTTTTTGCTCCTTCGGGGGGCAGTTTCCTGTACAGAGCCGCTGCGAAAACAATCACTGCCAACCCGGAAACGAGCACAGCGGATTACCGGTTTACCGCCATGCTGGAAGAGACCGCTTCCTGCGATATCGTTATCATCGCCAACGCCAGAACGGCAGTGCAGGATTTCCTCACGGCAAAGGGCTCTATAGCGTTTTCCAAAACGGATCTACAGGCCGGGCTTTGCCTCACCAACAGTGGTAAATGGGACACGCAGACTCCCACTCCTATTCCCATGTGGGCCGAGGATATGGGAAGACAGGTTGTCAAAGAAACGGTAATCAAAGGGATCATGCTTCACCGGATGCTGACCCGGATTCAGATCAAAGTAGCCGCAGACAACTTCGATCTGCGTGAGGTATATCTTTACAACGCTCCCTCAAAAGGGGCAGTGATCCCGGCAACAGCCAGTTGGGATCCAACGTGGAAGTCAACCAGCGCCGCACCTGCAGACCCGGCTACGGGAAAAGCCACCGCAGTAAGTATGCCGGCGGGATGGAACCGGAATACTCAACCCCTCGTTTATACCTATTTGGCTTCAGAAGTACAGGACAAAGCGTGCACCCATGAGATCTATACGTTTGAAGCCCCGGCAGGCGACGGGTCTACAGGACCGGACAATACATTCCTGGTGATCGGCGGGCTCTACAACGGGAGCACCACCGTCACCTATTACCGGATAGACATAGCGGCACAGAATTCCGCTTCCCAATACGAATACCTCCCCCTGCTGCGCAACCACACCTATGACTTCACAGTCAACAGTATAGCCAGACAGGGATACCAGTCTGCTGATATCGCCTGCCAGGCAGGTCCGGAAAATACCGGAGTGGTACTGGTCGTCGAACACGATGAAGACCTCCGCTATTATGTCTCGGATGGCCATTTCTACCTGGCTGCCAGTGAAAAGATCGTTCGCCTGCCCTATAGCGCAGCCGTCTGGACAACCTCCATGAAAATAAGATCCAATTACGCGGCAGGGTGGAGCGTGAAAGCCTCCGATTCGGAGACCGACCCGGACATGACCTGCAGTTGGATCACTCTACATACGGCTTTACCGTCTACCGGGCAGGAACTTAGCTATACGGTGGGTGTAAACGACGGATGGGCTGTACGCAGGGCCTATCTGCACATCTCGGCCGGTATCGAAATAGTCATTACCATAGAACAAGAATCTCAGGGAGGCGTGGAACTTCCTACGGTAAGCCCCACAGGAAATATTCCTTCTGCCGGACAGACCCGCACGGTGACCATCACAGGCATGTTCACCTCTGGTATTCCCGTACGGGTAAGGGACAAATACGATAGCCAGGCCATTGATTCGAATACGGTCCCGGCCAATTCCCCGGGCGGCCTACCCAGTTCGGCAACGCTTATCCTACCTGAGTGGGCCGACGAAGAGGCACGCTGGTTGGTTTTCGAATACCAGGACCCCGGCAACTCCAGGTGGAGTATCTTCCACGAAGATATACAGGAAGGGTTCAACTACGAGATCACAACCGACCTCCCGGAAGGAGGTGACCTGCCTAAGAAACCCGGAACCTCACAGGACCCGACCGTCACTGTATCCGGTAGTGCCTGGCCCGGGATCCGGATCCGGGCGATCGATCTGGGTTCCCTCGAGGTCATCACCGATCCGTTGTCTGTCCCGGCGGGCAACGACGGAATATCGCGGACTGTAACCCTGCCGGTACAGGCTTACAGTCAATGGGAAGATCAGCCTTCCCGTACAGTGGGCTTGCAATGGTCTGTAGACGGAAATGCCTGGACTACTTTCCGCACGGCTACCCAACAAGGATTTTTCCGTATAGACGGGATCATACATAAAATATATCATCCGGGCACCAACGAAAGGAACAACATCTCTCACGACGGTGCAAGGATCCTAGTCACAGTCAGTGGTGATTTTGACGACGGTGTTGTCGAAGTTCGCCTGGGTCCATCCGCCGTACAGGTCGACAGAGTGGTCGACTGGGTATCTGCAAATACGGCTACGGAGTTGTACTGTCGATACAACCGCACCATCCTCCCGCGCTCCATACCAATCTCCTACCGGAAGAATATCAACAACGGATGGGAAAACTGGACGTACGAACAAACAAACAATTCCACAGGCAACATCGCTACGTATGTGCAACCCTCGATCGCTTTCGAGATGCCCGAAACCGGTCGCATACTGGCGCGTGAAGATTGTACCCATGCATATACGCAACTCACAACGCCCTACATGAGTTGGAGTGTGGCGATGGGTATCGATGGAAATTACAACGGTGAGAATTACAATTACGACCATACCTCCGGCTATCCTACGTATGATATAAGCAACGGCGGATGCGCAGCCTATTACGAAGGAAGTGATCCCAACGATGCGGTACGCGGACAGGGCAAGTGGTACTTGTGGGGAGATGGCAGGAACGAATATACCGGCGAAGCTCAACTGTTCCGCCTGCCCAGATCGCAGGAGCGTGATACTGCGCTTGGTCTTGAGATCGGTACCGAATACTGGACGTTTATGCCTGGCTACAACCCAACGTATATGTCTACCGTACAAATACTGGAAAACAAGTGGTCTATAGAATACAAATACAAACCGACGGCAATGACATACGTGAACTACAATCCGCCCTATTTTATAAAGACACGCTGTGTGAGGTTTCCCAGTGCCGGAGAGCAGCAGCAGATAGACAACGGAGGATATGCACCGGATGTGATAACGACGTATTAAACAAATCCCCGAACGATACATTCTCCCGGCGCCGCCTCGGATAATACCTGCGGAGAAAAACGGGAAAAATCTCTTTATATAAACTCTTTATTCATTCCTGAAGTCTATACAAAGAGATTTGCATCCTCCCGAAATAAATAAGGCCATCTTATTTTTGT
>DALZBD010000039.1:0-13998 GCA_031977515.1 Bacteroides sp.
CGCAGCACTTGCTGCGATTGCGGTGTTTTTATAGATAAGTAGCTGTGCCAGAGGCATGGGCAAAGTGGCAGTATCGTTTCTACCAAAAATAATTCCTATACATCTTACATTTTCATACAGTAACACTCGGGATGATCGTCTATGGATTCCTATACAAACGCGGTACAGCGAATTGACTCACCCGTTTGTAAAAACAAATATCCACCCGGTTCACACCGGATGGATACTCTGAAATTCACTAACCTGATTAACCTTTAAACGTAAAAACTGATACCTGTTTTATCTTTGCAGGGTGACTCCCATCAACCCGATCACGACATCGTTGGAAATTGTCTCCAGGATCAGGTGACTGAGTTCCTTTTCTTTATTCAGGGGCATATCTAGTAATATACCTGCTCCACCATCAATCTCTCTTCCATAGACACCGGTGATCCGGAGATCTTTTTCGAGATCGTTGCTTACCATTCCGCTTTTCAGGTGTAGTCTGTAAGGACGCGGGCGGTTCAGCCGGAAAGCCTGATCGTCTACGAAAAAGTCCTGTTCGATCGGGCACCAATTGTCGGGATTGATGAGTTCGAGGGTATCCGTGGATCCATCTGTATAATACACCTGTACGACCCCATTGACCATGTGACACTGCATGTGGTTGGTACTGCCTGCCATCATCAGATAGGCACGATCTGCAGTGCCCGAAAGAGGAATACGGATCTTATCTGGATAATTATCCCAGAGAGAGGTAAAAGCGATATTCTGTCCCTGACGGGGAGTAAAGAAATCAACACCCAATCCGGTAGAGAAGATCCCCTTATTTGCTTTCAGACGCACCCCGGAGTCATCGATATCGGCCATCGTTTTGGGATGACACCATTCTCCTATTCCTTGTATGGGAAGTTGAAGCGTTGTATAAGGCGAACGCGGGGTAAGATAGCTGTTGCGGAATATATCGGTCACCGAAGCGTTGAAATAATCATTTATGGATACAGGTTCGCAGGAGCCAGGATGTACCTGACTAAAATCGGCAATCCATTCTTTATGGGGTTTACCTATTTCTACCGATATGGGAAGCCACCACAACATATCGTCCTGCTGCACCTGTACAAACAAGGTACGATGGCCGGGAAGTCCGTTTACACGCCCGGTAAAGCCTGTGGATCCCTGCTGCATGGCCAGACCGTCCAACACCTGTTGAGGATCATAGACCTGCCGGATCTGCACGCCGGAAAGCCCGACGAAGAGAGATTCACCTGGCATACAGATAAATTCTCTGGTTCCGACCAAAGATTCACCTTCCCATTGCAGCGTCACGGAAGCTGTTTCTCCCGGAGAGAGGGAAACCTCCATACGGATCAATGGTTCACCTACTGCCAAAGAGACCTGTTGCCAGGAAAGAGACTTTCCATTGCAGTTGACTACGGACAGCCGGCTTTTCCGTGCAGGTATTTCCAACACCAGTGTGCGCACAGCAGGCAGTTGGTGAACGATGGTATATTGCTCTGTTATGTTTGTCTTTTCTTCCTGCCTGTTGTAGGCGAAAGAGAGATCAGCAGTATTCAGTTCGGCAAAAGGCCATGCAGCCGGGAAGCCGGGACGAACCAGCAGTCTCTCATTCAGTGCATCAGGCAGAATGCCATAAAGTCCCTGAATAAATACACGGGAAGCTACGCCGATCGGATCGCCAAAGTCCCGATAGCATTCTCCACGTGCAGCATCGTAGAAACTGATCTGTCCGAAATTGCCCGGACTACCTCCCAGATACATTCCATCCAGAACGGAACTTTTCAACAGATGAAAACCAGCCTCGCGTCGTCCGGCCTGGAAATAAGCAAGTGCAGTGTGCATCACCTCGGCAAAAGCTACATTGTTTACACTCCAGGCATAAGGAAGCCAGTTGGTGGTGGATACAGTGGCATAACCTTCATCTGCAAGCCCTTCGGCACTCACGGGTATATGTGGTATTTCGGTATCTACATAGCGGGTTGCCTGCCAGGCCTGGAAGGGATCGGCTATCTCTCCATCCATCGCATGATAGATGGTCCAGAGACCGGCATTCGGATGCAAACGTTCATGTCCCATGAAGTCCTGATATTCGGCCCAATGCCCGCGATCGGCCATCCAGAGTCGTTCGTTCAGAGCCTTCAGCGTCTTTTCTGCCTCCCTGCGGTGAGGTTCGGGGTCTTCACCGATCTTCTCTGCAATCATTGCCGCCATTTTGCGGGCACGGTAGTTGTAGGCAGTGGAGTGGGTCACTGCTCCGCTGTTGTAATAGAGGGCATCACTGGCCCAGATACAGGCGTAGGCGTCGTACAGGCCATCGTCGTCGGGATCGTAGTTCCGTTTTTCCCAATCGAGATGCAGTGTGAGTACCGGCCACATCTGCCGGGCATATTCCAGATCACCTGTCCAGTTGAGGTGCCACAGAAGTTCGTCGATGTAACAGAGGTTCATATCATAATGGTGCATCTGGTTGTTGCGATGCGGATTGCGACAGATATAGCCGTTGCTGTACTGCGGTGTACCCCAGCGTTTCTCCGAACGAGCGAGATTCATCTCAGGGTCTTGTGCGGGATGAGGGATAGTCTGTGGTACTTCGGTCACCTGACTGGCTGCATAGGCATCGAAATGCCGACGCGCCCTGTCGTGCCACCCCAATGCATCGCCTGTATAGGCTGCACGCCAGCCACTGAGAGGCATACGCCAGCCCACTGCTCCGTGCAACCAGACCTCACCGTCCCAAATGCCATCGGCAGCTATAGCCAATGCTCCTCCCAAAGGATTGAAATAGGGATCGGGGGTATGAAACCGTACCTGAGCAGCCAGTTGGCTACGACTCTCTTCGGCGCGAAGAAATTCTTCTGAAAGGGATGTCTGACAGATATCCGAATCCAGCGAAAGAGCGATATACTGCACAGAGGAAAGTGACACAGTTCCATGCAGCACCGGGAGTTCGTCTATATATAAGCGGGAGTGTTTGGGAAAACATCCGTATAATGTGCGTTCGCCGGTCTTTGATTGCTGACCGAATCGCACAGAAAAGGTGTTTCCTGAAAGGTTGTATTCATTGCCCTGGCAATATTCCGGCTTCAGGTCAAAACTATCGGGCGGATCTACTCCCATATCTCCCTCCCTGCTGAAACGTTTGTCTGCAGCACCACCAAACCGCCAGGTCAGACGAGTCCCTGCGGAAATGTTTTCTGCCTGTATCTGCCAGATACCTCCGTCTTTATCGCTCAGCGCCAATGCTGTCAGGATCAGCTTTCCTCCTTTCAACATAGGATCCTGAATGGTATAGATACGGCTACCTGCACGGTAACGGCTCTCTATGTATTGTGCTTCGTTCAAAGGAAGAGAGTCTGCTCCAGCGACCAATCCGAAAGAGAGATTTCCCGCCATACGTGGCAGGTAGAGAGCGAACTCGGGCAGATCACCGGTTTCTACCCGGGAAGCGTCGTGTGTACCATAGAGGGCACGATTGAATTTCCGTTCACCATTCACGATCACAAAGTCTTCTCCATCGGGAGTATAACGCAACGTACGCACAGTACCTCGCTGGGCATCGTTGAGAGAGGCCAGCGGCTGTGCCTGTGTCTGTGAGAAGAAAGCGGCACCGAAAAGTGCCGCTCCTAAAAAAAATATGTATCTGTTCATGATTATCTATTTACAGGAAATCAGGGCATGGGTTTGAGTCCTTCCCAACGTACATTCCAGGTTCCGTCTTTGGGAAATCCGGGAGTATCTACGTCGCATCCGTCCCATCCGGCACACATCATGGCTACTGCAGTCAGCAAGCCACCGTTGCCCGGCAGATAAAGACGCAGGCGACCGTCCTGATAGTTGTGTCCGCTTACCAGATAAGTATTGGTACGCTTGTCCATCAACAGAGCACCCACAGCTTTTTCCGGTTCGCCCAGACGAGCAGCGTTCATAGCAGTCATCGGGTAATCCCAACCCCAGGTCTTGCCCCAGTTCCAGTTGTCCCACACCCAGTTGAGTGTATTCTTCATGTAGTCCGGACGGATCAGTTTACACATCGGCAGGATGCCTACCGAGCCCAATACCGCCATGTGATCGGACGTATAGCGGATATCTATATATGTATCTGTAGCAGTTTCGGCGGCCAGATAAAGGCCATCTTCGTTGTAGGCCAACGGCGAAAGTTTGTCGATCATCTCGTCCCACTGCAGATTACGCGGTTCACCGGCACGCTCGCGCCATTTCTGTGCGGTCTCCATGGCGAAGTGCCAGTAAGAAAGTTCGAAAGGAGGATTTACCGTCTCAGCGGCACGCAGGGTTTCCTGAGCAGGAATGGCCCCTTTCAGTACAAAGCGTCCTTCGAGTTCCTCATACGTAGCAAAAGAGTACATAAACTTTGCTGTCTCCTGAATGAGGGTATAATACTTATCGATCACCTCCGGGCTGGGGTTGTTACGATACACCAACTCTGCAAGATAGATAAGGTGTGGTTGTTGCCAGATCAGGAAACTGCCTACTTTGGAAGGGGCTTCGGTACCACTCGGATCGGTCATCTTCATCCAGCGGATGCCTTCGAATCCCTGACGGGCGGCAATCTCACGGGCAATGGGTTCTACGGTTTCGTACCATCCCAGGGTACGATCGAGCAGATGGGCACGGTTCCACAAAGCAAATTGTGCCTGATGCCACCAGATCATTTCGAGGTGGAATTTTCCGTACCAGGAGTTATAGGTAAGTCCAGTCTCCTGCGGAGGAGTATCGCCGGCACATTGGATAGCCAGCAGATATTGGCTCAACACCACACGACGTTCCAGTTCGGCTGCACGGGAATCGGTACATTCGGAGAAATCCACTGCTGCTCCTTCTTTCCAGAAGGCATTCCAGTAATTTTCAGAAGCTGTCAGTGTCTCTGTTGGGGAAATAACCTGTGCCGACGGAGCATCGGGTGTAAACGCACAGGTGAAATTAAGTTCATTGCCTGCAGGGGTCAACACGAAATAGTTCTTTTCTTTTTCTGCCAGCGTTGCTTCTCCTTCCCAGCGAAGGGTTACGTAATACGTCGTGTTGTCCAATTCGCGTTTCAATACTGCTGATTGCGCTTCCTGATTGATAATCGTAGTGGTATGTTTGTCATTGGCATTCCAGTTGCAGGCATCATCTGCGTGTCCTCCTGTTGGATAGGGAAAACGCAATTTGATAGCAGGTGGCACATCGGCTTGCAAACGCGAAGCGATCAGATCAGTCTCGGGATGACAAGCAGTTTCTACCTGATACGCATGACCTTCTACTCGAAAACTACTGGTGATTACTCCCCTCCAGAGATCAAGTTGCTGATCTACCTCATTCAGGGCTGTGGGAGCAGGATCATTCGCAAGTTCCAACCCTACAATGCCCAGATGCAGGCGATGGGGGTTGACACGGTACCAGTCTGCCGCAGCCTGCTGGCGTCCCGGTTCATTGAACTGCACGGCATAGGGCTCCAGCTTGCCACGTCCGAAATCATAATCTTTCAGGGTCTCTTCGGGACGATAGTTCTGCGGATTGGCAAATTCGTGCCAGCCCCACTGGCTCTGTGTACCCAGAGGTACTCCGAGGGAACAGCGTTCGGGGAAGGTCTGAAGTCCGGTGGCGTCTACGGTTATGGCAAAACGACCGTTTCCTACGGATAGGGAGGCCAGAGAGTCAAATGCCGTGACGTGTGGGTTGTTTCGATGGACAAGGGCTTCGCGATCAATCGGAGAACGGTCGTTGCCGTTACATGCAACCAACGCGAATGCAAGCAGGGAATAGAGTATTTTCTTCATGGTTATTCAGTTATAGATACACAGATTTATTGATGATACAAAGATAGGTGACAGCAGGCAAGTTTTGTCTGTTTGGATTGGCATAAATCCTGTGTTATTTGTCCGCAACCAACGAATTGATATACATTTCTATATTGGTATAAAATGGATGCAGGGTACAGGCGGAAGCGTCGGAGGGATCACGAGGATCCAATCCGTGAGCCAGTTCCCAGGCATCGGGTATACCGTCTCCATCGCTATCAGGTTGAGGGGCACCCACTCTGAGCAGAGGCCATCCACCCACATCAGAAGGGGTATTGATAATACCTTTGTCTCCGGCACCAGCAGTTCCCTGTAGCACCTCTTCTATAACCATACGGTCGTAAATATCGCGTCGGAAACTGCATCCTACACTTTCCAATACGTTCTGATAGGCTTCTTCCGCTGTTTCTTCGGGAATAGGCTCGTAAGCAAAAGGCTCCTCTACCCGGCCTGCCAGTGGTTCCTTTCCACCGACCGCCGTCCAGTTGTCGCGACACGCCTCTTCGTCTCCTTCCATCACATTGCCCGAAAGGTAATATTTCCCGGTCCCGTCTTCTGCCACGTCCAGTAAACGAGTATGTTGAGAGGCTGGTCCGGGTTTATAGTAATTATTCACCATATTGATCTCTCCGTAACGTCCTCCTCCATAGGCTGTCTTGAAGCCCCAGTTGTAGACAACATTGTTGCGGTAATCTACCATCTTTGTATTCTCTACAGAGGAGAAGCGAGGATTACGACTGGCATGGTGTGCCAGCAGGTTGTGATGAAAAGTAGCTTTGTACCCTCCCCAGATACCACCAAAACCGTGGCTTCCTTTGGTATGGAGGGACTGGTTGAGACTGTGTGCCACCAGACACCATTGTACAGTCAGATTTTCGGTCTTGTAGATAGATAGGCATTCGTCGATGGACCAGCTGGCAGAGAGATGATCCAGGATCACATTCTTTTGTTCGTACCGTCCACCGCCTATCGCATCGCTGTCCAATTGATACCTGTCTCCCAGGCGTGAACGAAGGTAACGGACGATCACTTCACTGGCATTGACCACTAAGGGGTAATCTTTCAGACAGATCCCTTCTCCGGGAGCAGTCTGTCCGGCAATCGTGATACTATCGTTGTTGATACGAAGCGTGGATTGCAACTCTATCGTGCCGTCTACATCGAAGACCACGATACGGGCACCGGTCTGCTCCACTGCATCCCGCAGACTGCCGGGGCCAGAGTCATCGAGGTTGGTCACTTTAATTATCCTGCCTCCACGACCACCTACTGTATATTTTCCATATCCTTCGGCACCGGGAAAGGCAATGGGTATAAGCTCTTCGTGTGGCGCACAGGCGGTCAAAAGCAGAAAGATACCAAATAAAAATGTTAGTTTTGTTTTCATGATCTATGTGATTTGTGGTTTATTATTTTATCTGAGGGCAAATCCGGGATAAGTCACCCGGTAGTGAGTAAGCCATTGATCCACTTGTAGAGACGCAATACTTTGCGTCTCCATGACATCGTGTTTCTAAGTATGAAAAAATAGATTTTAGATATTGTGCCAGAAATTACGATATAACCTTTTGAATTTGTCGACCGCTGATCCCGAGATATAAATCCACTTTTGACACATTCTCCTACATTTTATTTCTATATATGGAGACGCAAAGTATTGCGTCTCTACAGGTTTCCGGCTACTTTAACGGAAATCAAACAGCAGGTTGATCTGCAGCCCTTCGTCTCCTTTCTTGATCCGGATATTTCCCGGTTGACTACGTGGACCATGCTGTGAAATGGGTTTGAAGCAACGAATCGCAGGAATATCTAACAGGAAAGAGATGTCTCCTTCCGGAAAATCGGGCATGGTATTGATACCATCCTGTCTGCCAGTAGGCTCTTCAGGCGTGAATACACGTAGATAAAGTCCATCGGTAGCTGAGTATACTGTAAAAGGTGCGTTATCACTTTCCAGAGTTGCCCAGTAGAGATTGGCATGATATCCTTTGAATTCCGGATAGATCAATGCATCGTAACTTTCCCCGGTAATGGTATTGTTGTAATCTTTCTGCCAGATGCCAACATTCATTCCCCGTATACGATTCTTCCACACCCGATACGGTCCGCGCCCCATCCAACGCATTCCTGTGCACTGATCTTCCGGATAAGAGAAAGTCAGTCCCAGATTGTATACCTCTTCGTCCATAAAAGCGTCGTCGAACCCGCCTCCGCCGGAGGCTCTGTTAAGTAGTACGGCATCCATAGACAAAAGGCCTTCCCGGTCCATCGTCCACACGATAGAGTCTACCCCACCCGTATAACGCACACAAACGATTGCCTTGTCTTCTTCTTCACGGGTAGTGATCTCTTTGATTCTCATTTTCATACCTACAACTACCGGTCCATCGGCAAAAGGGACTTCGGTCTTACCACCGTCCCGGGTAATACGACTAATTGTACCGTCTGACTGCCGCAAGTAAATTGCTACTCCACCACCCTGCAAGGTGAATAAGGAGTCTGTCTGTACCACTCGTGGAGAGACTCCTGTCACTTTCCGGTCATCGGTTTGTCTCTTCAGATATTCATCGGCATACCGGATCGGATAGCTACGCAGGAATACACGCTCACCATCGGGTCCATATCCCTCTATTTCCAATACATCGGCTTCAAAGAAGTTGTGCAGAAGTTCCAGTTGCACCCGTCCTGTCTCACCGGGTAGTAGAGCAGGCAGGGAGATCGGAGCCGAACCGATACGTTCAGTCTTTCCTTCTTGCAGGGGTGACGGACAGCGATAGATGCGATATTCCATCCGGCAATCTTTGAGATTGGTATAGAGCCAATCGTTGGTCACAAAGAGCTCTCCCCGGAAAGAGGGGGTTATGTAAAAAGGACGTATCTGAATGGGTGACCATATATCCTGTATCGTATAGTAGCTTGCCTCTTTCTCCCGGTAGGGTCCGAGAATGCCATCCGGAGCATTGAAGCGTTCGCTGTCGAGGATACCTTCTTTATCGGTACGCCGTACAGCATTGTCACTAAAGTCCCACAGGAATCCTCCGGCAAAAAGCGGATGAGCGGTATAGCGTTCCCAGAAATCTTCGAGTCCGGCACCGTGACCCTGATCGTACTGTCCGTGCATAAATTCCGTGGGCATAAACACTTTATAGCCGTTGGTAAAACGCCCCACTCCGGTTAGATAAGCCGGATAGTGATGCGTATCGAGACCATCAAAGTCGGCCCAGGGATGGATCACATGACGTTTTTGCGGATCGTATGTATGGAAAAGAGTATCCAGATCTGTATTCCAGCCTCCTTCGTTACCATTGCTCCAGAGAATGATACTGGGGTGATTCACATCGCGGGTCACCATCTCCCGCAGCAACTGACTACCTGTCTGGGTATCGTAGCTGTTTTGCCAGCCTGCCAGTTCGTTGATCACGAAAAGTCCCAGTGAGTCACAGACTTCGAGAAAGTGTTTATCGGGAGGATAATGAAAGCGAACGGCATTCATATTCATCTCTTTCATCAATCTCACATCTTCGATGCTGATCTGTTTGTTGGTAGTCCGTCCTCCATCGGGGTGGAAAGAGTGACGGTTGACTCCTTTCATGACGACTTTTGTGTCATTGACATAGACACCGTCACGGGGTCGGAATTCAACGGTGCGAAAACCGATCTTCTCTTCATGCACATGCAACAATTTTCCTTTTTCATCGGTAAGTTCCCAGCGCACCCGATATATATGAGGGGTCTCCGGAGTCCAGTTTCTTATCCCTTCCCATCGCGTAGTAAGAAGTTGCGAAGAGCAGGTATCAACCAGTGTAACATGTTGTGCGGGAAAGACCTCATTCTTTTTTTCCGAAAAGAGAGTGGTAGACAATTGATAGCCGGGGAGTGATCCGGAAAGATGAAGCTGTGTGGTGAGCGTTCCGTCTGCCATTGCATCTACTGCTACCCGGTCGATATGAGCCGCAGGTAGAGCACGTAGCCAGACAGGACGATAGATGCCTCCGAAAAGCCACCAGTCTGCTCTGCGCTCTGCTGCGTTTACTCTCCGATCTGCCGAATGTTTAGAGACATATACCTCCAGCTGATTCGATGCATCGTAACGGATCAGGGAAGTAATATCATACGAAAAACGATAAAATCCTCCCTGATGCACTTCCCCTGCCTGCACTCCATTGATCAGGACACGGGTATCGGTCATTACTCCATCAAATACGATCTCAATCTTCCGTCCATTCCATTCAGAAGGTACATCAAAAGCATACCGATAGGTTCCTTCTTCCATGCTGGGATTCTTCACTCCCGGCTCTTTGTACCAACGTCCGTACGTATATTCACCGTATCCTTGCAGTTCCCATTGAGAAGGCACCTCAATGGTACTCCACTTACCACTGTTGCGACCCTCGGAGCATAAGAATTCCCAGGTCACCGTATCGTACAGTCCCGTTCCGGACAGGTATTTGATCTCGGTTTGTTGGGCACTCAGAAGAATAGAATACAGACAAAAAAGGGGTAAGAGTATGTTCTTCATATCCGGTAAGATTGATTCATCGGTACAAATTAAACAAGATCTTGTCATTGTCCTGCTCTGAACCTTGATATTTTGACTGGTGAAAATGATATTTTAAAAACCATTTCTTGTAGTCACACCCTTGTAATTAATATATATTATGACAACTTTGATGATTGAATTATATTTCAGAATATATCTTTTCCCTTATATTACCTATAAGTTTATTCAGGATATACCTGTAAAAAACATCTTATATCCATACATAATTTATCCGTTTTTAACTCACAAAACTCTCTCTCCACAAAAAGTGAATTTATTCTATTATTTTATATCAAAATCTCAACATAAAAATTATAACTAATCATGTAAACCATTGCAAATAAAATTATAAACATTAACTTTATATTTAAATACAAGTTCAATTATTTATTAAAAATTTATGTACCATGAAAATTTATCACTATTTATTGATTTGCTTTTTGTCTTTTTCTCTTTTAGCATGTAATTATTCGCAATTGGAGTCTTTATCTTCAGAAAACGAATCTTCCGAAATTCTTACCACTTACGCTTCATTCGTATACGGTGTCCGTTTTGAGGAGGGGAGTTATGCACTACATGGAGAATACAAAGAAATGCCTTATTGGGATGTCGAGGGAGGACGGCCAGAATATTATTTCCTTCAAACTCCTGGTCCTATGGCTATTAGAATGACACTTAGCAGTAATTATCCAATCACCATTCCCACTACGGAATTCTATTACAAAATGTGGCATTATGATCGTGGAGCAAAATTACCAATCGTATTTTATGAAGATACGGGCAATGGTCCGGGAGCCGAATTGTCCTATATCAATATCGCGGCTGGAAAACATCTCTCTGTATACGGTTATTGTGCCAATATTTTCCTTACCATAGACGGTGGGTCCCTGGCTTCACCAGAAGGTGAAACTTATTTCTTCGGTTTTTACCACAACGAAGATCAAATACTCAAAGATGAACTTTCCATAAAATACAGTACGAGCCAGGGTTGGCACAGAACACGATAACAAATAATTATTCCAGTGACTCCACGTCTGAATCAGTAACAGAGTATTTGATGTAATTCTTTTTTCATACAATAAAAGGGAGTATCCGTTTGGACACCCCCTTTTTATTACTATCCTAATAAATGAAATGTATAAAAACGACTTATCAATATGCCGGATGCTGCTGATCTGCCAATCCCGGGTTCACATCGATAATGCTGGTTGTATTGAAAGGCATTACCTCCACTTTGTTCTTCTGCATTCCATAGAACATCTCTGTGATCCATGTATTTTTCGAAGCAAGACCTTCCACATCTTCCAAAGATAATCCACCTCTTTGTTTCACAGAGTTACAGCCAAACATATTCAGGATGGTATAAGGAACTTCTTCTACTTCCACACCTGCAGGTACAGCAGAGCGGGTAAAGTATACCTGTCCGTTGCCATCTTCAAAGAATACCTTTTTCAGTGCCCCTTTGCTGGAAGAGTTCAGTGTATTTAATGTAGTCTCCTCTTCTTCAGTCAATCCCAGAGAAGCGATATCCGCATCACTCATGGCAATGTAGGGAATGGCTACATTCGGATCTTTTAATACGGCTTTACCCATATCTTTATAGGCCCAGTAAACATGTACATTCGCGTACCGGCCTTCGCGGTTTGCCAATTGATAGAGTTTTTCTTTCTCTGCGGTCAGATGGTCCACCAGAATTCCCCAACGTGTCAGGTCGGTTCTGCGCAACGATTCGTTGGACAATTCGAGTTTACGTTCCTGAATGATAGCGTCTTTGAATTCCTGATACGTGGTGGGAGTAGTGCCGATCTTGTCCGCATCGTTTTTGAAGGCACGCAGACGTACCTTTTCAAATGCGTTCACTGCTTCCGAATTGGGCCCGTTGTTAAGTTCATTCAAAGCTTCCGCATACATCAACAATACATCCGAATATCTGAGCAGCGGGAAATTTACATTCTTACGGGCATCCGACGGCCCTTTCTCTTTCAGCCAGTTGATACGATATTTACCTACTCCCATCCCGATGTATGCATTCATCTGGTATGAGTCATCACCCAGAATAGAATAATTGCAGATAGAAACATCACGCCGATAGTCACCTTCGTCAAATTCAAACCAAAATGTAGGCATAGTTACCATCTGAGCCCCTCCCTTCCCAAAGGTTGCAGGCGTACCACTGGTGGGGATCGTATTTACATAAGCAGTACGTACATCGGGAGCGTTAGGTCCGTATGTACCGTATTCCAACATCGTCTCGTTGTTGTATTCCTGTGCACACAGGTCACGAAATACCTGATCGTAATTGTTCAATAAGACGTTCTCTCCCTGCGCTATTACTTTCTGGCAAGCATCCGCAGCAATCTGGTATAGTTCTTTGATACGTGCCTGATCGTCGCGTTGAGCGATCTTCAATGTGCTTGCATTGTAAGGTACTGTATTCAAGTCCCACCGCAGGGAATGACCGGCTGCATACAGTGCTACACGTGCAAGGATACCGTAGGCAGAGTTTTTGGTAAATCGTTCGGGAGTACTCACCATATTCTCACTTTGCCAGGGCAACAGTTCTATTGCCTGCTGCAGGTCTGCTACACAACGATCCCAGATGGTATCGCGGTGTACGCGGGAAGAGGAGAAGGTTTCCAGATCCACCGTAGGTACATCTGTATAAGGAACATCTCCATAGAAACGTACCAGGTTCCAGTAGGCATACGCCCGGATAGCAAGTGCTTCTCCCATCAGGGAGTTGATCTTTTTCTGTTCGCTCTCGTTCTCCGCTGTCAGGGAAGGGAGGTTTTTGATACATACATTGGCATACTCAATGGACTTGTACATACCAGTATACGTACCATTCAACATTCCTGTCAGGTTGGTATAGTCGTAGTTGGCTACGTAATATTTGGAGTTGGACTCTGTGGAACTGGATTCGTCTGTTCCCATAAGCAACTGATACCCCAATTCCTGTACAAACAGACTGGGATAGGCTCCGACTACAGTCATCTCGGCCCTGCTGATGGTAGTAAATATCGAACCACTGTCTGCTTTGGATTCCGAGGGCATATCCAGCCAGTCTTCACACGAGGTAAACGCTACTGCCAGAGCAGCCATGCCTATTATAGAGATACTTTTTTTCATAATCATATTCTTATTTATAACGTTAAGTTAATACCCAATACCCAACTTTTGGCACGGGGGTAAGAGGAGTTGTCAATCCCTGGTGTAAGGGCACTGCTATTAGATCCGTCTGAGGATTTACTGATAGACACTTCCGGGTCATAACCGGAATAACTACTGAATGTATGGATGTTGTTCAGTGTACCGTATACACGGATGGAACCGATACGGGCTTTCTGCAGCATCTTTTTAGGAAGTGTATATCCCAATGTGATGGTATTCAAACGCAGGAAAGAGCCGTTTTCAATGTAATAGCTACTGTGGTCACTGATGGCATTCTTGTTGTTGGAAGAGATGTTCCATACTTTAGAGCTGCTGTTCTCATCCGGATTCAGGGCTGCCAGACGTTGCAGATCTGTTGTCTCTTTTCCGGTGGCCGGATCGATCAGTGTGAAGCGATCTCTCATCTTGGCCAGGGTATTCTGATTGGCCATGTAAGGACCGATAAAACGCTGTGTACTCATATTGAATACCTTATTGCCGTAAGAGAAGTTC